>CAZKCX010000334.1:0-7530 GCA_964550865.1 uncultured Planctomycetales bacterium | reverse complement strand
AGGCCACGCAGCAACTCTTCGGTGAGCACGTGGCGGTGGCCGCGCCGTCGTTCAGTGAGCTGTCGGAGGGGATTGTGCTGGCCCGCGCGCCGAACGATGCGGTCGTTACCCAGTTGCTCAAGGCAAACGAGGCGAAGCCCTGCAAGCCGGTGGGCGGCCTGCCGTGTCACCGATTGAAGGAGGGCCTGGCCCTCTGCGTGAAGGATCGCATCGTCTTGCTCGGGGCTTTGAATCGAGCTCCCAGGCTCTTCGAGCGATCCGCCGCATTGCTCGGCGGCGGTCAGGGCAAGACTCTGACCGGGACGCCGGGGTTTGCCGAGCAGGTCGGACTTCTCCCGCCCGGCGGTCCGGGGGTGGTCTATCTGGATACGCCGACGGCGGGAAGGCCCGCGAGCAAGCCTGTGGTCCCGGCAAGCCGTCCAGCACCGACCACGACGACGAACGCCGCGCTCTCGGCTTCGCCCTGGATCCAGGATCTTCGGCGGCTGGCCGTAGGGCTGTACGAAAGGCAGGGGGGCTTCGACCTCGAAGTGCGGGGGCTGCTGCACCAGGCCGTGGCGCGGAACGATCTGAAGGATGTCTCGATCGCACCGGTCGGGAAGCTCCCGAAATCGACGTTGGCGGTCTATGCGCAAACGATCGATTGGGTTCGGCGCTACCGGCGGATCATGGCCGATCGCAGCAAGCAGCAGCGGGCGCTGCGTTTCAACATCGAGGTCGTTCGCGCATTGCTCCAGCCCCTGGATCTCGAGAAGGATTTCCTGGCGAAGCTGGGCCCGCAGGTCATGCTCGTTCTCGGCCATCGTCCGTCGGACGAGACGCAGGGCAATCCGGTCTACGACATGCCCATGGCGGCCGTCATGATCGAATCCTCCGACGCGGCGGCCACCGCGGACGTGCTTCGGCGGTTTGCCGAACGGTTCCTCGGATGGATGAACATCCAGTTCACGCGGGCCAAGCGGAGTCTGGAGCTGAGCATCGCGGAGTCGACCCACCACGGGGTGAAGCTCCATTACGTCGCCCTGGAAAGCCTCTTCAAGAACAACACGGATTGCCCCTACCTCGATACGCTCGAGCTGTCTTGGGCGGCGGTGGACGGCTGGCTTGTTCTCTCGACGCATCCGGAGCACATCCGGCAGATTGTCGATGCGCGGCGCGCGAACGACACGGCGAAGACGTTCGCGTCGACGGCTTCGTTTCGCGCGACACGGGGACGCGACGGGATCTCCACGCTGATCCTCGTGCGTCCGGCACGGTTGGCGAGCATGCTTCAATCCTGGATCGACTACTGCGCGAAGAACGCGCCGCACGTCTTCAAGCCGCTATGGTGGAAGCGGATGATGATACGGCGCGCGGGTCGAAGGGTCGCCTTGGGCATCATCATCGAGGAGGGGGCCGAACCCGGCTGCATCGTCGTGGGGAACCCTGTCTTGCCCGACATGCCGGCTGCCGGTCGTCTTCGGCCGGGCGACAAGATTTGTGCGGTGGACGGACGTCCTCTTTCGAAGGAGAACGCCGAGGACGACCTCCGCGATTTCGTGGCGATGCGAGAGGGCTCGAGCGTCGTGCTCCGCGTCGAGCGCACGGGCAAGACGCTGGATGTGCGGATTCCGATGTCCCCTCCTCCCCCGTTGCCCATCACGGCCGACATCGATCCAGTCGGCTCGATCCAGCACCTGATCCGTCTCTTTCGGAACGCGACAGCGGGCGGATACGTTCGGTCCCATGACGAGGCGGACCGCTTCAACGGGTCTCTCCTACTGCGCCTCAATCACCCGAAGCCGAAGAAGTGAAGCGGCCCGTCATTCCTGTTCGCCGGTTTGCTCTTTCGGCAAATCTTGGATCGTGACGCGAACCTCCCCCTGCTCCCGGGTAACCGGGATGTATCCTACGGATTCAATGGCGCGCCGACCCCGATCGGAGTAGAGGTAGTCGACGAGCGCCGTGGCGGCGGCGTCCGGCGGGTCGGTCGTCCACAGCCAGATGGTCTTCATGACCGGCCACTTGTCCGCCTCGAGCGTTTCGGGGGTGGGGATGCGCGGCTCGGGGTCGAAGGTTCCGCTGAGGGCCAGATAAGGCGTGGCTTCGGCGTAACCGACCTCGGTCATCCCGAGGGCCCACGGGGTGGTCTTGACGCCGTCGATGATATCCCCGGGCTCGGCGATTTGCTTCCAGGGCGGATCGGCGAGCATGAGCTTGGCGGCCTGCATGAAGATCCGCCCGGCGCGGCTGGAGCGGGTCGGTCCGTAGAGCGTAATCGGCTCGCGCGGTCCGCCGAGGACCGACCACGACTTGATCTGCCCGCGCAGCACCTCTCGAAGCTGCTTGACGGTAATGGCCCGGACGGGGTTCTCCGGATGGACGTAGACGGCGTACGCGTCCCACGCGATGCGGTAGCCCAGGGGAAGGTTCCCGTGAGCGTCGAGGTAGTCCTTGGCGTCGTACCATGCGATCTTGTTGCTGGTGCAGGCGACGTTGGCCTGGCCCTTCGCCAAGGCCCGAAATCCGTCGTGGCTGAACCGGATCTTGCCCACGCGGCGGATGTCGAAGGAGACGTCGGGGCACCGGAGGGCGATCCCCTCGACGATCTCCACGGGGATCTGTGCCCCGGCGAGTCGTAGCTCTCGGTCGGGTCTGCGGGCGGCCTTCCACGCATCGCGCCACGTTTGGCCGGTGATGCACCCGGTCGGCAGGATCGCAGAAAGGGCGACCAAGGGGATCAGCAGGGCCGCCGGAAGGAGCGTTTCAAGACGGTCGACGGGATCGTATCGAGAAGGAGGCATCATAATGGCCTATGCTATCGGAGCGCGGGCCCGCCGGTCTACTCGCTTGGGGAGACATCCTGGGGGCCTGCCTCGCACAGCGAGGCCCGCCGAAGCATCTCGTCGATGATGACGGTCGCCGCGCCGATGGGTGCCGCCAGGGGTCCGAGGGGAGAGACCAGAACGCGCGTCTTCCCGGCCAGCGCAGGCAAGATGGTTTGGTTGAGCTTCCGGCTGATCCGGTCGGCCAGCACGGATGCGCCGGTGATCCCTTCTTCCTCCCCGGCCAGGATGCCACCCAAGACCACGATCTCCGGATTGATGATGTTGGCCGCATTGGCCAGGCCCTGGCCGATGTGATCGCCGGCGGTATGCAGGAGGTTGTTGGCCAGGCGATCGTTTTCCCGAGCGGCCTCGAGAATGGTCGCAATCGTGATGTCTTCTGTTCTGCTCTTCTCGCGAAGCAGAATGCTGGATTGCACGCCGCGGCTCAACGCGTCGAGCGCCCCGGCGACGATCGCGGGCGGCGAAGCGACCGATTCCAGGCAGCCGAAGTTGCCGCAGTGGCAGATCGGACCGTTGGGGTCGACGACGGTATGGCCCAACTCGCCGGCGTGCCCGAAGTGGCCGCGGAGGAGCTTTCCGGCGGCAACCACGCCCAACCCGATGCCCTTGCCGACGTGCAGGTAGAGGAAATCGTCGGACAGCCTGCCCGCCCCGTGTCGGATCTCCGCCATTGCCGCGGCTTGCACGTCGTTCCACACGACCACATCGAGGCCGAAGCGTTTGGCGATCAACTCCGTCAGCGGCACGTCATGCCAGTCGGCCAGGTAGGGAAACTGGGAGGAGACACCGGCCGACGTGTCGACGATGCCGCTGATCCCCACGCCGACCCCGGCGGGCGTGGACGCCCGTGGGTCGCTCAAGAGCATCTCGATCACTTCGAAGATCTGCTCGAGAACGTGCTCGCGATTGAACTCCCCCTCCGTCATTCCGCCCAACCGACTCAAGATGCGTCCGTGCATGTCCGTCAGGACGCCGATCACCTCGCGGCGGCTCACCGCCACGCCGATGCCCTGTGCGTAGTCGTTGTTGAGTTGGACGATTGCGGCGGGGCGACCGCCCGTGCTCGGCCCTCGACCTGCCTCGACGATGAGACCCTCCTCCAGCATCTCATGCACGATCGCGCTCGCCGTGGGAAGAGAGGTTTCAAGATGCTCGGCGACCTGAGGCCGGCTGAATGCCTCGCCGTCGCGCAGCATCTCCAGCAGGTTCCACCGCTGGCGAGATCGGTCCGAGGAACTCTTGCTCAAAAGGCCGTCCTTTTCTCGTTGAGGATTCGCGAGGATTATACGCCTCACCGCTCGCGGTTCGCAATGACGCCGAGGAGCAGAAAAAACGCAACCCTCATGGATGCAAGGGATAGATCCTCCGAATGCCGCTGTCAAACGCGATCCATGGTTGGCCAGTGCCAGTCGACGGGAAAGATCGCGTCGAGATCCGTCAGTCGTCCCTTCAACGCAAAGCCCTCGATTGCGGGAATCGTGCCCAGGATCAGCCGTGCCATGTCTGCGTCTCGAAGCCGCATGTGGACCCGGCAGGGCCTCGCCTCCACGGCGAATCGACGTCCGTACCGGAGCGTCGCCGATTGGCCGGAGTCGGTCATCGTCAGGGTGACACGACCGTCGGTGAGCCCGCGCGGGGCGCGGCGCCGAAGCTCCGGCAAGAGGCTGCGGAGCGTCGAGCGCAGGTCTAGGATGCGGATCTGCCAACTGGCCGAGGAGTCCGGACGCGAGTAGTCGGCGGATTGAATCGCCCAACGGAGCATCGCGTTTCGCTCCGGCCCGATCTCGAGGTTGACGTGATTCGTCGACGACTGCGAGAGGAGTCGCCGCACGATCGCCGCCAGGCCATCGGGATGGCCCGCCCCCTCGACGATCCGCTCCGGGCTGCGGAAGATCGCGTAGGCGAATCGGCGGGGTCGGTCCGAGACGACGGTCTCGATGCCCGGTCTGCGGAGAAGGCGTTCGAAGTACGCTTTCGGTCTGACGAGCCGGTAGCCCAGGGCATCGTGCGCTCTCTTCACCTTGGCAAGATCGGTTTGCGGGCGGAACCGCCGGGCCGGACCCGACGCGGCCCCGGACCGATCCAGACTCCGTTGCGTGAGGCGAAGGAGGTGCCGCCGACCGCCTCCCTCCCAACCGAATTCTCGATAGCGAAAGCGATCGCCCCCGAGGCAAGCCACGTGAATGCCTAGGTTTCGCAGCATGGCGTCGCCGGATCGGATCATCCAGGTCATGATGCCCTGTCCGCGCCGATCCTCCCGAACCGAAACGCCGCCGATGCCGGCGGCCGAAAGCTCAGCGCTTCCTAGGCGAAGCCTGCGGGGGAAGATCCCGTAGGCGCCGACGATCTCGTCGCCGTCGACGGCCACGTGCGTCTGCCCGATCACGGTGGGGGTCCGAATGTAGCCGTGGGACATTCCGCGAAAGAGATCCTCAGAGCAGCCGAACTGCGCGGCGAGGAAGGCCATCAAGGTATCGAACTCTTCGGGCCTGGTCGATCGGAATCGCAGCATCCGTGGCTCCTCACGAGGGTGGGACGTATTGTCTGCTTCATCCTAGCGGCCTACACTGGCGCGCCAATGGCGCGGGTCTTCCGTTGCGTACTTGGGGCAATTCGTGCGTTCCGCGAGATTTCATCGGCAAGCGCTCGGCACTCTGTCCGTAGGGCTTCTCCTGCTGGCCGTGGGGATGCTGCCGGGCCTGTGGGGCTGCGAGGGACGAAGAGACCGTCCGCTGCGCGAGGCGCAGAAGTACATCATCCTGATCGGGACGGAGGAGAAGGATCCCGCGTGGCAGGCCTTTCGCGTTGGCGCAGCCGGTGTCGCGCGCGGGATGCGATACGTGCATGTCAAGGAGGTCCTTCCCTCGTCCGCGACCGCGGCGGGGCAAAAGGTCGCCCTCGAGCGCGTTCGGGTAGGACGTCGCCCGAGTGCGGTCTGCGTGCTCGCGATTCGGGCGGAGCATCTGATCCAGCCGATCGCAAGTCTGACGAGCGCAGGCATCGGTGTGCTTCTCGTCGGAGACGACGCGCCGAAGACCCGGCGAAAGGCCTTCCTCGGCCCGAACGCCGTCGAGGTCGGTCAGGCCATGGCCGAGGTCCTCGAGAAGCAGCTCACAGCCCACCGAACGCTGATGGTCATTCACGACGATCGTGGCGACGAAAGATCGCGTCTTCGGCATGAAGGGTTCATCGAAGGGGTGGAGCAGCACGTCGGGCTGGATGTCCTGAAGGAGCATGATTGCCTCGGCGACCCCGAGGGCGCCATGCGATATCTTCGCCGCACCAGCGAGCGGTTCCCCAACCTGGGCGGTTGGGCGCTGATCGGTGATTGGTTGCGCGAGGACGTCGCGTTCGAGACACCGTTGATCCACGGATCGGCGCGGATCGTGGCATACGGCATCCATCCGCGTGGGCTCGACCTGTTGGAGTCTGGGCACGTCAACGCGCTGGTCGGCGTCGACTGGAAGGATCTCGGCGCGCGAGCCGTCCGGACCTGTCTCCAGCTCTTGAGCCCGTTGGCGCTGCCGATCACGGATTACGAAGCGCCCCCGTTGGTCGTGACGCGAGAGACCGTGGCCGACGTGCGCAGCCGTCTGCCCGTATTGCAGGATCAGCCCGCACCCGCCGAAGCTGCCGGGACCTCAGCGAACCTCGGCAAGGACTAAGCCGGGCGCGGACGGTTGCAGGGCGGTCCTCGTTTCCTCCAAGGGGCGACCGGATCGGGTGTCCGCGGCCCTGCGGAGGGTCGTTGCCGAGGCGGCCTGCAATCGTCACAGGAGGGCGGCGTGTGTCCGAGCCCCGCATCGAAACCTTCGAAGAGACCGATCAGGCCTGTGCGGTCCTCACGGCGGCATTTGCCACGGACCCTGGCGTTCAGGGCATCTTCGGAGACGATCACCGGTCCTTGCGGTGTCTGTATGACCTGGTGGTTCCGCCCATGCTCCGCAATCCCCACTCCGTCTTGCTTGGGATACGAGACGACGAGGGGCTCGCCAGCGTCGCCGTCTGCCAGGGCCCCGGAAAGGAACCGCCTCTCCTGCCGATGCTCATTCGCGGAGCCCCCCTCATGTGGCGCCTGGGATTGCGCCGTGTTCGCAAGGTCTTGCAGTTCGACCGCGCCTTGCGGGAGCACTCGCCGCTGAGCACCGAGTGGCTTCGGTTGGCGATGCTCGGGACGCGTCCCGATGTCTTCGGCCGCGGGTACGGCGCCGCCTTGCTTCGGGCGATCGACGACCACGCCCGGAAGGAGGGCTTGCCGTCGATCTACCTCGAAGCCGACGCCAAGGGCTATCCCCGACGTCTGTACGACCGACACGGATACCGGGTCACGAAGGAGTTCGAGACCATTGCCGGTCCTGCGATCGTCATGGTCAAACAGCTGGAGGGCAACTGACCGCGACGCCCGTCTTGCCTTCCTTTGCCAGACACCTCGGCAGGGAACGCTACGTGATCCCATGTCCGGACACTCGGCGGTCGATGCCCCGAGAGACGACATCCTTGTCGTTCCGGCCGCCGGTCTTGTATCGGAGCGCAGGTTCGGCTAAAGATTGTGCTCAGAAACAGGGCCCTTTTTGCATCTAAACGACGGAGCGGGCCCCGAGACGAGCGGTAGGTCCCGCCAGCCCGAGTCGCCTTCTAACAGCCTGTCCGGCCGAGCCGCAAGGGAGCGAGGTTCTCGCTGCGGTCGAGGAGGCAGGCGTCT
>CAZKCX010000333.1:0-7558 GCA_964550865.1 uncultured Planctomycetales bacterium | reverse complement strand
GCAGCAGGGAGAGCACCACAATCCGGCTTGGCCCGCGACGGGACGCACCGACCCAGATCAGGGAGCCGAGGAGCGTCGCCAGCCAGACGCTTCGCGTCTCCGTCCAGAAGATCACCGGAAGCGCCAGGAGCGATGCAAGACGACAGATCACTGCCATCAGCGGTCCGGACATCCGGGCGAGCACCAAGTTGTTGAAGACAACGTAGACGAGCGCCATGCCCATGATCGGGGACGCCACGAAGGGCCCGCGTACCCGACCCCAGTGGATGCCGGTGTTCGGATCCGCGATGAACTTCGGCCAGACGAGCGACCATGCCTGGAATTGCTCGCCCCAGCCCGTGGCGATGAGGTACAGGCCGAACAGGAAGAAGAACTGCAGCAGCCTGCGGACGTCCGCGTCCCTGCGGATGGCCATCACCAGCAAGGCGAAGACCACCACGGGAAACCAGTACCCGCCGATGAGGCGGTAGTGCACTGAGGCAACGGCGATCGTCTGAAAGCCGGAGACGGCGGCCGAGATGGTGAAGTACACGAGGATCACGACCATCAGCGCGGCGGCCGGCCACATCCACCGGATCCGCACACGGTTTGCGGCAAGCATCGCCAGGGCAAGCAGCACGATGACCGCCAGGAAGACCCGGGGGATGGTCAGATTGAAGAAGTACGGCACGACCAGCCGTGCGAACTGTTCGTGCAGGCAGGCGACGGCGACGAACCACAGCAGCACCGGGTAGAGCGGGCTGCCCAAGAAGGTGTAGGCGGCAAGCCCGACGACGATGCCGATCCCGACCAGCCAGGGCAGGAGCCATTCCGGGGGAATCGCCCAGACGGTGGCGGCCGTCAACGCAGCCACCAGCAGCAGAACGGGCAGGCTAACCTTCTGGGCTTCGAGTTGCATGGAGCGTTGTGCGTCTCACGTTCGCCCGGGCATAGAGGCCCTACAAACGCTTGTACAGGAAACCGGGGATCGGGAAGCGTCGTTGGTTCAGGACGATTCCCAGCAAGCGACCTTGGTTCTGCTCGATCCGCTTCTTGGCCTCCGCCACCGACTCGCGTCGCGTTTCGCCGGCGTGCGTTACCAGGATCACGCCGTCGAGGAGCCCCGCGAGCGTTTGGGCCTCCGGATGGTGGTTGGCGGCGCCGGCGTCGATGATGACATGGTCCACGTCGGTGTGATCCTGGAAACCAGCCAGCACGTCCTTGAGCCGTTCACTCCGCAGCAGGCCCAGGGGTTGCGACAGATCCCGTCCGGCCGACAACAGGAGGAGGTTGCTCGGACCCGCCGGCTGGGCGGCCTCGTCGAGCGTCAGATCGCCACGCACGAGCTCCGCGAGGCCCGGGCCGCCGCTCTGGTCCAAGGCCTTGTGCAGGCCGGGGTGGTGGAGATTGAAGTCGACCAACAGGATCTTGAGCTCGCGATGCGACTGCGCGCCAACCACGCCCAGGGCGGCGGCGAGCTGGGTCGCCCCCTCGCGCCGCTCCGCGGAGGCGACGAGGAGCGTCTTGGGGCTCTTGCGGCCCGGGGCGAAGAAGATGCTCGCCCACAGTTGGCCAAGCTCGTCACGCACGGACGACCGCACGTCGCGAGATCCGGACTCGGGGATGGCTTCCGCCAGCATTTCGTCGGCCACGGTCAGACCCTCCAAGGGGTGGTAATTCCTTGTGCAAACCGTTGGAGCCGAGTCCCGTCTCTACTGCACGAGACGGCGACCGGCTTTGGATATCGAACCCAGAACCGTCGTTCCGAGATAGCGTTCCACCTCGTGGATGCTACGCAACGTATGGTCGAAGTAGTCCGCCAAGAACGCATAGGCCAGAGCCAAAAGGACGGCCACGGCCGCCGCGATGATCGTGTACACGGGCGTGTTCGGGATCGCGGGTTCTGCCGGATCCGGAACGCTTGCCGGGTCGATCACTTGGATCGTGACCTCCTTGCGGGCCCGTTGTTCGAGGGCCTGCGCCTGCAGCAGCTCGGTCTCGAGCTTCGCGAAATTGGCCCGTGCCATTCTCAGTTCCGCCTGCAACCGATCGTACTGGGGCAACAGCTTGGCGATCGCATCGAGCTTCTCGGTCACCAGGGTGATCTGCTGTGCGAATTGGGCAAGCCGTGCATCGATGGTGTCAAGCCGAACGTCGAGCGATTTCTTCTCGGCCCGCAGCTCCTCCACGATCTCCAACTTGGCGCGGACGATCTCGATGTAGAGGCTTATAAGCTCGCGGTAGGTCGGCGCGTACTGGCCGCGGAGCCGGTTGCGATCGATGATGAGATCGGCCAGCTTCTTCTTCATCTTGTTGACGATATCGTTGTCGGACAGGATGTCCTGGGGCACGACGATGCGCGGTTCGTCGGTCAACCGGAAGAGGACGCGTGAGACCTCGGTGAGCTCCGCCTGGCGTGTCGCCTCCTCCTTCGGATCCTTGGCTGGTTTGAAGAGCTCGAAGACCCGCGCCTCGAGCTGATCGATGTCTTCCTGGGTGAGGGCCTGTGTAACGGCAGGATCCGCGAGGATCCGACTCAGCTGCTCCTGAAGGGCGCTTGCACTGGCGCGCTCGGTCTGCAAACGGATCTTCTCCTCCTCGAAGCGCCTTCGTACGATTTGCGATCCCGCCTCGGTGCCGCTCTTGAGCAGCTGTTCGAGGATGACCACATCCGCGGGATTCAACACGTTGTCCGCCTGCGTCGTGGGGCTCTTCGGCGGGCTCTTGGCGGCAAGCTTCTCCGCGAGGAACCGGTTCATCGCCTTCTCGGCCGGCTCCAGCATGTTCTCCTTGAGGTCCGCCAGCCGCGATTGCACGAGGTCCGCCGAATCCTTGAAGCTCTGGGCCTGCACCTGCCAGTACCGGTCGATGTAGCTCTTCGCCAGGATGTCCGCCGCCATGCGGGCCTGCTGCCCCTGTTGAAAGCCCCGGCCGTCGCGTTGCCAGACGGTAATGGTGAAGACCTCGGACATCCCCACGGTCTCGCCGCCGGGCGTCTCAACCTCCACGTTCTTGCGGAAACGGGCCAAGTCTTCTTGACGTTGGTCGATGATCCGCGAGCCGAGCTGATCGATATCGTCGAGCACGCGGTCGAGCTTCTCGCGGACCTCGTCGCGCTCGCTGGGCTTGGCCGCGTGGAGCACCGAACGGGCGGCCAGCCAGTCTTCGCGGTTTGGGGGATTCTCGAGGAGGGCCATCGTCCGGCTCAAGACGAGGTCGGACTTGATGATCTGATGCTGGGTTCGCAAGAAGACCGCGAGCGAGCGGTCCGGCGAGACCTCCTGGATATTGGAGGTTTCGCGCTTGGGCTGCTTGACGAGGATGGTCACCTCGCTCTGGTAGATGGGTTTGGCGCGCTTGCAGGCATAATACGTCCCGCCCGTGAGCAGCGCCACGATGACGATCATCCCCAGCAGCCTCGTGAAGATGACCCGCGTCAATTCGCGCAGCGTTCGTGTCGTAAAGGCTTCCGGCATTGGTTTTCGCCTGCGTTGGGGCCCGTCGCCCGCGGTAGGGCGGATGCCGAACCGCTACGGCCCGAGGCCGATGTTCACGTTAGGCCGACCGCCTTGCGTTCGCGTGTTGATCGTGGTCGGCGCATTGTAGCAATCGATACCGAAGTTCAAGTTCGTCGAGAACGAGTACGGCAAGATCGATCGGATGCCCTTCGTGAAGACCTGATCGACCCAGTCGTCGAAGGCCGCCAGTCCGGTCTTGGGCACATAGAGAATGTCCATGTCCTGCATCCAGATGTCGTGCCGATAGCCGGCGAAGTCGGGCAACATGCCGTCTTCGGTCGCCTTCATGGCCGTCATGAGGTGCTCCAGATCGACCATGGCCCCTTGCGGCACGGGCAGACCCTTGCGTCGCACGAGCACGACCTTGGTCTTGTCGGCGCGAACGGTAGGACCCCCGCGGGCGGCGATGGCCTGCAGCATGCTGATGGGCGTGCTCGAGGTCACGACACCCGGACTCGCGACCTCCCCGAAGACGAAGACCTTCTGCGGCGCCCATTCGTTCATCTGGACCGTGACGTCGATCTCGGCGAGGTCCGCCTCGATGTACTCCTGGTTGATCGCGTGTCGAAGCTCGGCGATCGTCCGACCGAAGGCCATCACCGATCCGATGTACGGTAGGTCGATCGTCCCGTCCGGGTTGACGGGCATGAGACGCGATTGACCACGGGGAGCGGTCGTAATCGCCTTCTTCAGCTCGGAGATCTTGATGTTGGCCTTGTTGATCGTGACGGTGAGCTCCGGATTCTTCAAGTGCTCCGCGTAGCGGCGCTTCAGCACGTCCTCGAGCTCCGAAGCGGTCAGGCCCGCATCGATCGTATACCGCCCGTTCGGGCTGGCCCCAAGGACACGCACCTCGCCGATGAGCAAGAGCCGTATCGTGCCGTCGCTGCCGACCGTCACCGTCTGGTCGTATTGCGGCTGGAACGGGAACACGATATCGACCTCGTCCTCGATCTTGAGGCGGTACCCCTCCGGAGTCACAGTGTGCTTGACGTGGTAGATGATCTCCAGCCGGTCGCCGACATTGAGCCGGTACGTCGGTAGCTCGATCTGCTTTGCAGGAATGGCCGTCGCTTGTTCGGAAGGCTGGAAGAGGGAAGAGTAATCCGGCGGACCCGGATCCGCCTTCGGCTGCTGACAACCCAAAACCAGCAAGCCAACAAGCGATAGCGCCCCGGCACCAACCCTTCGTTGGACCGCACGGCGTCGTCGCCGCCTACTTGGATGGTCGATCGATTTCACCCTTGGGCCTCCCCGGTTGCCGCCGGCTTGGACGGCGGCGGGCATCCCTACGGCACGATCTGCGCGGTCGGGACGTTCCCGACGCGCCGAACGCGCGGCAGAGCTTGCAGTGCCTCGTCGTATGTGCGATATCGCCCCACCTGCACCAGGTAGAGCGCTTTGCCTTTGCGGGTATCCAAGTGCTGCTCCGCGGGCAACCCGGCCGAACGGAGCCGGGCGACCTCGGCCGCAGCGGAGGTCGCCTTCGAAAGGGCGTGGCACTGGATGGTGAAGTATTCTTTATTCCAGGAGAGGAGGTAGCGAGCCGTCTTCGCCGCGGACCCCTTGGGGTACTCATGCAGGATCTGGGCGAAAAGCTTTGCCGATCGATCCCACTGGCCCATCCGCTGGAGGCTGATGGCGTAGCGCAGGAGGTGGTCGTCGTACTCCCGCAGGTCGGTCAGCCAGGCGATGGCGTCATCGTAATAGCGCACGGCCGTCTGCCAGGCGCCGTCGTCGTAGGCCATCACCGCCAGAGCGGCCTGTGCTCGAATCTCGACGTCCTTGCGAGAGGCCACGTCGATCGCGGCCTGGAAGTCCTTCTCCGCTTCCGTGCGTCGGCGGAGCTTGAGATTGCACAATCCCCGGATGTAGTACGCCTCGCCCGCCTCGCTTGCTTCTCCGTGCGAGTCGATGAATTCCGTCAGCGTCGCGCGGGCGGAGGTGTAGCGACTGACCTGGTATTCGTGCGCGCCCTGGCTGAGACGCTCACGCGCTTCCGGCGTAAGCTGGTTGCACCCCGTCGTGATCGACAAGGAGAGCAATGCCAATCGCAGTAGATGGTTGCGTGCTGCCCCTGCCCGGTTCATCGCCCTCGCCCTCACCGGCCACTGGCCGGAGGAATCCCTCCAAATGGGTATATCCCAGAAGGTTATTCGTCCAACGTCCGAGAATAACTTGAGCGCTTCCCACGTATTTGCGGCCGTAGGGGGTCCTCCGGGCCGGGACAGACTGGCAACGAGGGGTTGAACGGATAGGATAGTCTTCCAATCGTTCGCCCCGGGGAGGAACGACCACATGTCGAGCCTTGCGATGCGTACTAGCGGCTGGGTCTGGGAAGGGCATGGATTGGACCCGGGCGTGCACCCGTCCATCTTCGGCGTCGGTGAGGGGGCCGAGTACTTCGGCCTCCGTAAGGTCCACTACATGTTTCATCCGAATACCGCGCTTGCGATGGAGAAGCTGCGGGGAATGGACGAAGTGGTCTGCGACATCTCGAAGTGGACGTTCGTCGACACGGAAGGGGGCGGCTCCCGTTGCCAGGTCGACGCCGGCCTCGAGCGGATCTGCGCCGAGGCCCGAACGGTGGCACAGCTCTCGACGCGATTCACGAACATCACCGGCGCGATTCACGACGACATGAAGGGGCTTGTGGAACGCGAGGGCATCTCCGCCGAGGCCTACGCCAAGGTCCCCACCGCACTCAAGGCGGTCAACGATACGCTCAGGCTCTGGGCCGTGGTCTATACCCATGAGCTCGATTGGCCCGGCTGGGTCGAGCTCATGCCGCACATCGACGTGGTCAACCTCTGGGTCTGGCGAGCGGAGGACCTGCATACGTTGGACGAAGGCCTCGATCGTTGCCGACGCCTCTTCGGCCGACGACCCATCATCATCGGCTGCTATCTTCGCGACTATCCCACGGCTGCGCCCGTGCCGATGGATGCGTTGGCGTACCAGTGGCGTCGCATCGCACGGTACCTGGAGGAGGGCAAGATCGACGGTTACGCCATCCTGGCGGCCGTGCTCATCGACGGCCACCAGCAGCAAGCTCGTTGGGTTCGCGACTTCATCGCCGAACACAGTTGACGTGAGAGGCCGAGATCAGGGGGACTGGCCGAAGGGCTCCGGCACCGGCGGTGCGCTCTCCTCTTCCTCCTCGCGGCCGAACGTGCGGATCGCCCAGGCGCGTAAGTCGTCGGCGATCAGGTAGAGCGCGGGCACGAGCACCAGCGTCATCGTGGTGCTGAAGAGCAATCCCCAGCAGATCGCCATCGCAAACGGCGACCAGATCTTGCTGTAGCCTCCGACGCCGAACGCCATCGGCAGCAGACCGGCGAGCGTCGTGAGCGTGGTCAGGATGATGGGCCGCGCCCGGATGTGGCAGGAGCTTCGCAGGGCCTCGATCGGTGCCGTTCCGCGTCGACGCTCCTGGTTCACGAAGTCGATAAGCACCAGCGAATCGTTCACCGCGATGCCGAATAGGCCGATGAGGGCGATCCCCGTGATCACCGTGAACGGCTCACCATTGACGATCAGGCCCGTCATCATCCCGATGGCCGCGAACAGGACGGCCGTGATCACCACCAACGGCTGGAGGTAGCTGCGAAACTGCGTTGCCAGGATGAGAAACATGACCATGATGCCGATGCCGCCCGCCCAGCGCAGGCTCGCAAAGCTCTTTCGGGTCTCTTGGAACTCCCCGCCCGCGGCGAGTTGAAGGCCATCGTAGCGATCCTCGAGGTAGCCGAACCTCGAGAGCACGGCCTGGTTGACGTGCGTGCTGTCCGTGATCTCCGTGTCGACATCGGCCGAGACGGTGACCGCCCGCTTCCCGTCATGATGCTGGAGCAGGGCGTATCCCTGGCCCATGGTCAGCTCGGCCACGTCACGAACCTTGACCATCGCGCCGGTGGGAGTCTTGATGTCCACGTCGGCGAGGTCCTCAATGGTTCGCCGGTATCGATCCTGGTACCGCACGCGGATGTGAACGTCTTCGTCGTAGCTCGGGTCCTTGAACGTCGAGACGATCAGGCCGTCGTTGGCGGCCTGGAGCGCGA
>CAZKCX010000332.1:0-7577 GCA_964550865.1 uncultured Planctomycetales bacterium | reverse complement strand
GGCCTGGCCTCTTGTACCTCGGGGCTTGGCGGAGGGGGTGGCGGGGGTGGCGGAGAATCCTCCACGGATCGAGCCGTCGGGATCACCGAAGGGGCCTCCGGGGCGACGACCGGGACCTGATCCTCCGACTCGGGCGGCTCGGGCACGGTCAACAGCCCGCCGCAGCCGGGGCACTCCACCTGCTCACCGACGAAATCGCTCTCCACCAACATGCCTTGCCCGCAGGTGCAGGCAATCTCAAACTCCATGCGCCACCTCACAAGAAGCACATTATGCAGGGTGTCGACCCTGCGGTCCAGGGCCGGGCTGAAATCGTATATCTCCTCCAAGGATAACGTCTTATCCAGCCCGTGGGAGTCTGCCCTCCTTCCGGCTGCCCCTCAAGTGGATCGTCGGTGTGAACCGATCGTATAGTGCAGTAGCGTCACGGCCTGCGGACAGCAGGTTCGCAGGGATATGCCCGGATGCGCCTCATGCTCGCGCCGGGTCTGTCCGATAATTGGATAGGGATGGAATCCCTCCCGCCGGGACGCAGTGCGCGAGGAATGCGCCGATGGCCGACGTACTCGACCAGTCAGAAGTTGATGCCCTACTGGCCGCCGTCGACACGGGTCAGGTCTCCGATGAGAAAGAGGAGACGTTCTCCCGAAGTCGTCAGAAGGCCCCCCCCGAGGTACGCACCTACGACTTCAAGCGCCCCGAGCGCGTCAGCAAGGACCAGATGCGCGCCCTGGAGGCCATCCACGAGGGGTTCGCCCGGAACTTCGGCGCCTCGCTGAGTGGCTTCTTACGGACGATCGTCGAGGTCCGCGTGACCACGACCGAGCAGCTGACGTACAGCGAGTTCATCTACTCCCTGCCGAACCCGACCGTCTTCAACCTGCTGGGCGCTCCCCCGCTGGAAGGTCAGATGTGTCTGGAGCTGAGCCCGCTGATCATCTACCCGATCATCGACCGGCTCCTGGGCGGCAGCAATGCCGAGATGTACGTGCCGCAGCGTCCGCTGACGAGCATCGAACAGCGACTGATCTCGCGCATTCTCGACCGTGCCCTGACGAACCTGACCGAGGTCTGGTCGGCCCTGATCGAGGTCAAGTTCCAGCTCAACGAGACCGAATCGAATCCACACCTGGTGCAGATCGTCGCTCCGAACGAGGTCGTCGTGGTCGTCGGCTTTGAATTGAAGATGGGTGCCCGCGCCGGCACAATGAGCCTGTGCATCCCCTTCAACGTCATCGAGCCGGTGATGGACAAGCTCGCCACCCAGAGCTGGCTGATCTATCAGCAGAAGGCCATCAGCCAGCGACAGATCCAGGCCCTCAGCGGGAACG
This sequence comes from uncultured Planctomycetales bacterium, assembly GCA_964550865.1. Lineage (GTDB taxonomy): Bacteria > Planctomycetota > Phycisphaerae > UBA1845 > JAFGLZ01 > JAFGLZ01. The sequence continues at coordinate 6,246 of CAZKCX010000332.1, read as the reverse complement.
TCAAAGGCTCCAAGGTCGGCATTTGCGCCTACCTCGCCCGGACGAGCATCAAGCTGGGGGAGTTGCTCACCCTCCAGCCCGGCGATATCATCGAGACCGATCGCCCCGCCAACAGTGAGGTCGTCGTCGAGGTGGAAGGACGACGAAAGCTCGCCGGACGGTTGGGCCAGTTCAAGGGCACGCGCGCGATCAAGGTCACCCGACACATCGACGAAGGCACGCGAGTCTGACAGGCCGTGAAGCCCACGAGCGACAGCAGTCCTTCCCGTTCCGCCGCGAAGGTCGTTCTCCCGAAACGACGGATCGATCCGAGCGGCACCGTCCGGACACCGGGGCCGCTCGCGGAGTGGATCTCTCGCCGCGCGCTCGCGCTTTGGCGCGAGGGCCAGGAAGGGCGCGACACCCAACGCGCGCCCGCTATTCTCGATCCGGGCGTGGGGGACGGCGTGTTCCTCCAGGCCATGATTTCGGTCTTCCGCGAGAACGGAGCCCCGTCGGCGGCCACGCTCTTCGGCATGGACATCCGCCCGGAGGCCGTGAGGCGCGCGCGTCGTTCCGTGCCCGAAGCGACGATCACAACCGGCAACTTCCTGCTGGCCTCGCCGAGGGGTCCCGACCGCTATGACATCATCGTGGGCAATCCGCCCTATGTGGGCCAGCGAGACGTGCTCCGCCTGCAGGACGCCGACGCCCTGGTCGAACGATATGGAACCAAGGACGACCTGTACGTCTACTTCTTGCGCCGCTCGCTGGAGCTGCTCGCCGAGGGAGGCGTCCTGGCGATGGTCACAAGCGACTCCTGGCTCACACTCTCCGGCAAGGAACCGCTCCGCCGGGAGCTCCTGCGTCACCGACTCGACCATATCGTTCGTCTTCCGGACAGCACGTTCGGCCGGCGAATCCCCACCTGCAGCTTTGCCTTGACGCGCGGGGCCGCACCGGGGCGGATCCGCTGGTATCGTCGTTCCGCATCCTTCAGCAACGCCGGCGCATTCGATCCCGGTTCCTCGACCACCATCGCCCAGTCGCATTTCGTCAATGCGCCCCGATCCATGCTGTTCGAACCGACGCCGGAGAACCGCGCAACGCAGCGGAGGCAGGGCAAGCGTCTGAAACGCTGGCTCGCCGGTGCGTTTGAAGATCGCGAAATCGAAGGACCATGGAGCCCGGGCGACGTCGTTCCCCTCCATGCGATCGCTCGCGTGTCCGACGTGGGCATCCATTCGCGGAACTGCCGTCATCGCCTCTTTCACAAGACCAGGACGAGGCCGGGGTTTTCGCGCCTGCTGCAGGGTCGGCAGATCGAGCGATGGCGCGTGCGATGGAATGCCCCCACCGCACGCTACCGCTGGGTCGATCTGGACTACAAGCCAAAGCCGGGTGTGAAGGGCATCGGCCGGAGCGGCACCCCCAGCCGGCGGGACGAGTACTGGGATTTCCAGGGCGATCCCGCGATCCATCGCCTGCCCGAACGCGTCCTCATCCGTCAGACCGGGGACGGCATCGTCGCCGCGCTCCTGAGGCAGAGCAACGTCGCGCACTACACGGACAACACGCTCTTCACGTGCCTTCTGAACCAGCGCGGCGAGTCGTGGGGCCTAACCCATCCTTACGTCTTGGCCTTTCTCAATAGCGCGCAGGCCTCGCGGGTCTATCGGTTTCTCTCACAAGAGCGACAGCGACGACAAGCGCAACTGAAGATCGCCTTGCTCCGCGTCCTGCCGTTTCGGTTGCCGTCTCTCGACGAGGTCCACGAGATCGGTGGGATCGTCGAGGAGATCCTGCGGTCCGCGAAAACAAACCGTTTTCAACGTGTTGCGGAACTATCCCGAAGGTGCGACGCGCATTTTCGATCCGCCTCGTAAGTCCAAACGTCTTGTGATGCACCGACCTCTCTCCACGTACGCAAGGAATCCAACGCAAGGAAGCCCGGCGGCTTGAACGGTCGTGTGAGTCGAGTAGGCTTTAGGTTTACGCACGTCGAAGGGGTGCTTCCCAAGTGAGGAGCGGGACGTGAGCGAACGGCGTATCGTGGCGCGAAAGCCGCCGCAGGATTCCCTGGCCCACCCTCGTGGGCCAGGTTGTGGAGGGGCGGGCGCTCGTTCTCCCCTCCGCGGCTCACCGCGCGGGAAGGCGCCGGCTTGCTCGTTCGCCCCGGGGCTCTTGCTGCTTGCGACGGTCGGTCTAGTTGCCACCGTGCACGCCGCGCATCCAGTCGCGTCGTGGGATCTGTCATCGCGTGGGCCCCAGGTCGTCGAAGCCGTCGGTATCGCACCGACACCACCGGCATCGAGACCCACCCCGGCGTCGAGCAGCACCGCACCCTCCACGACACGCGCACTAGCGACCACCGCCGCGTCGTGCCCGTTGCCATCCGAAGATCGCACTGACGGCCTGCGCCTCTCCCGCGACGGCCAGTGGTCCTTGCCGGCGTTCGTCGTCCCCACCGGCGCCGCCGTCGTGCTGGAAGACCTCATCTGGTTTCGTTTCGAGGGCGATGGGTTCGGCCGTTCTCGAGGGTGGAACGGCCGCGTAGAGCTTGTCGCGTTCGACCCCGGCGGGCCGCGGATCGCGGTCCGTTGCTCCAGCACGCGGCGCGACGGTCTGATGGAATACCACGACGGTCAAGGGTGGAAGCCCACGGGCATGGTGCTCCGCGAGGGGGTCGACTATGCCCTCCGCACGGTGTTCCGACCCGCCGAGGGAACCATGGACGTCCATCTCGTGGAACCCTCCGAACCGCCCGAGGGGGGCCCGCGCGCGCCCACCACTCGGTCGACGTCCATGCCGAGCACGCACGACATGCGCGCCTCGCCTCAACAAGCGGATACCCACGGCACGTGTGCTCGCGCCGTCCTTCGTCCGCTTCCCGGTCCGGATCGCAACGTCCCTATCCTGAGCCGGGCGCCCTGCGGACTCCTCCCGCGGCAGACGGTCCGACGGTTGCTGCGCATCACCGGAGGACCGGAGTTCTCGACGCGCATTCGTCGATGGCAGCTCTGGGATCGCACCCTGCCGATGACATCGGCCGTCTCTGCTTCGGAAGGAGGCAAGGTCGCATCCTTGGAGGTGGCACGCGCGGTACGCGTGAATGGCCCAGTGAAGCTCACCCACGCCGCAGAAGGAACCGTCCGCGCGACATTCGAGGCGCAAGTCGGACTCCACGATTCGCTGCGAAGCGAAACACCATGGAAGACCACGTTCGCGGAACCGATCCGCCATATACAGGACGTGCCCATGCTTGCGCTTTGCGGCATCGGCAGTCGCGGGGACCGTGCGCTCCGGAAGTTCCGTCCACCTCGGACGCCGTTCGAGGTGGGCGTCGCCTTCAAGCTCCCGCCCGATCTCCCGCCGATGCGATCGATCGACCTCGTGCGATTCGTCCTGGAGGACGGCAAGACCACGATCGGACCGTACGTGCAGGTGCTGGCCGGCATGCACGACCTCAAGAACGGACGATGGGCGTGCCGATTGGCCGCCCAGGTGGGCGAGCCAAGTCCGGCAGTCGACGGGACCCCCATCCTGCTGGACACATGGTACGGGCTTGGCCTTTCGGTCGATCCGATTGCAGGAACGTTCACCGCTTCGCTCGCCTCGTGGGGAAAGGACCCCCCGCCAAGCCTACGGACATCAACGACCGGGCCGACGCCCGCAAAGACGCCGACGCCTCCGGCCAAACGGGCGGCTTTGTTCGGCGGCAAGCCGGTCAAGTTCTTCGGAGTGAGCCGGCTTCCGAGGGAAATCGGGTGGCTGTTCGCGGCCGAGGGGGGCTTTCGTACGCTCGGCGAGCCGGTGGAGCTCGATGCCAAACCCAGCATCGTCCTTCCATTGCCGAACAAGTCCGAGCCCTGGACCAGCCCGGCCGCCATGGCCGATATGACCTGCCGGGAGAAATGGCTTGAGATCCTCAGCACCCACGGGGGATCGAGCCTGATTCGCATCGATCTCACCGAGGGAACGACGCGGTTCCTCGCGAGATTCTTCGGCGAAAAGCCCGCGCACGCCTTCGATTGGGATGAGACCCTCAACGGCTACTGGTGGGTTCAGCCGGAAGGCAAGTACCTCGCCGAGCTGCGGGACCCGAACGGGAAGCCGATGACATCGAAGGACCGGCCCGGCGGTGAGACGCCCCAATCCTCGCTGGAGATCGCTCCGGAAGACGATAGAAAGGCCGTCAAGGGGCAAGGGCGACTGGAGGCCACCCCCGAGGACCTGTTCTTCGTCACCTGGGATCGCGGCATCTATCGCGTTGCCGGCAAGACCGCGCCCCCCACGGCGTTCGACTATCGCAAAGCCTTTCACAAGAACCTGCGCTACGGCGGCGTGGCCTGCGACGATCAGATCCTGCTGCTGGCGGGCCCGTACGGCGTTCCGAACGCCGGGCGAATTCTGGCGGTCGATCTCGGCTCCGGACAACCGATACGACGACTGAGTCTCCGTCGCCACCTCCAGGGCATCACGGCCGTGGCGGGGGATGGTGCCAGGCTCTTCGCCCTGGGCGCCGCCGATCGCGTCATCCTCAGCACCGACTGGCCGACGCCGAACACCCTCGGTCTAATTCGCCCGGTTCTGTTCGTGGGGCGTATGGACGTCGCCGCGGTGCACGAACGAACAGAGTGGAGTCTCTTGCCGCCCGAGGAGGGCCTACCCGCCTGGAAGGGCAAGATCACGGAGGCGGGCACGGCACCGTCGGGACACAAGAAGTACCAGATCACGCAGGCAGTCCTGGACGATCCGAAGCCGACGTTCCTCGTCGGCCGAACGCTTGGTCAGGTTCGCTGGCTGGAATTGCGCCTGCACTCGACCGCCCCCGCCCAGGCGCTCCAAATCTCCCTGACGACAAAGCCATCCGGTGTGGCCAAGCGGTTCTACGTCGCGCTCGTCGATCCCGACGTCGCACAGGCAAGCGCGGACATCCCTTCGCCGTGCACGGCCAAACAGTTCTTCGCGAGCAACGAGGTCTTGCCGGACGCCTTCTCGGCACTGCGGAAGTTCAAGCCACCGGCCGACACCGACCCTGTCTTCGTCTATCCGGCCAAGAAGGGGGCGATGGACGTTGCACTGGATCTTCTGGACTCGATCGGCATGGAGGCCGACGCCTGGATGGGGACCATTGCGCTGCGGTCGATCGGGCCGCCCTGTACGGTGGAGCACCTCGACGTGCGGGCCGATGCCTCGGTGCATGTCGGTGCAATGACCGGATCACTCTTGGGTGACGTTGTCGACCTGGGCCACATCGGTTGTCGGCTGATTGGATGGGAGATCGACGGCGAAGGAATCGACGAGCGCGATGACGAAGCGACGCTCTCCGTGCGGACGGCAAACGCCCGCGTGGAACTCCCCGAACGCGCGTGGCGAGCGATGCCGCGACCCGTTCCCCCCACCGGACCCACGACGACCAGCGCCGCCACGTCGATCCGAGCCGAGCCGATGCCGCTCGGACGATTCCTGCAATGGCGAATGGGCCTGACGACGGAATCCCTTCACGACCCACCGGCGGTCTCGCGCATCCGGTTGAGGCTCGCGGGCGGACGTCCAGCGGAACAAGGGGCCCCTTCGCCGCAGCCCTACCAGGATTGGCGAACGTGGTGGCCGATCATCTTCGCCGTACCCGTCGCGTGCTTCCTGATCTGGTTCGCGTTCTTGCGAGGGAGCGCGACGGACCGCGATCCACGATCTTCATAGCCCGTGGACGGACGGGCAAGAAGGAGGGTGTCGGACAGTCATCACGGTGTGGGAATGGTCGGAGGCTGACCGCTCGACTCCGACTCACGCGACTCTTGGATGCACTTCTTGGGGCAGACCTCAACGCAGATGAGGCAGCCCTTGCAGTACTCGTAGTCGATGTAGGGCGTATCGTCCTCGTCCAGGCTGATCGCGCCCTCGGGGCACATCATCCAGCACATGCAGCAGCGACTGCACTGCTCGATGTCTTCGGGCATCACGGGCCGGCTCACGCGCCAGTCGCCGGTCTTCCCGAGCGAGCCGCGGTTGGGCGGCGTCCCGGTCTCGTCGGGCAGGTCCTCCGCGCCGGTCGGGGCGGGCTCCTCGCACCAGGGGTCGAGCTCCGCTCGGATTCGCATGAACTCTTCGGGATCTTCGATCTTGGCCATACCACACCTCAAGGACTCGCCCGCCATCGAAAGTTGGTGCCGTGTTTCACAAGTAGTGCGACCATGGACATTGGCGGGGCATGCGATGGTTGCTGCTCGAGCCGCGGCATTCATGCCGCGCGGCCGCGCCGGA
>CAZKCX010000331.1:0-7578 GCA_964550865.1 uncultured Planctomycetales bacterium | reverse complement strand
GGGCATGCGGGTCTGGTGCCGGGCGACCGCGAGGATATGCTGACCTTCCGCTGGAATGATCTGGCCGGCGTCCAACGACTTGCCGAACGCCACCGCGATCAGATTGCGGGGATCATCCTCACGCCGTACCACTTCCCGAACTGGTGGGACAGCGAGCTGCCGGCCGAGGGGTTCTGCCAGGGCGTGCGGAAGCTCTGCGACGAGGAGGGGATCGTGCTGATCCTCGACGACGTCCGAACGTGCTTCCGATTGCACATGGCGGGGAGCGGGGCGTACTTCGGCTTCGAACCGGATATCTCCGCCTACTGCAAGGCAATCGCCAACGGCTACGCCCTCAGCGCCTGCGGTGGTCGGGAGGCGCTCAAGACGGCGGCGAGCAAGGTGTTTCTGACCGGCAGCTACTGGTTCAGCGCCGCGCCGATGGCGGCGGCCATGGCCACCTTGGACGAGCTGGAGGCGTGCGATGGGATCCGTTACATGGCGGAGCTCGGCCAGAAGCTGTGTGACGGTTTGACGGATGTGGCCTCGTCGCACGGTTTGCCGCTTCGATGTAGCGGCCACCCGGCCATGCCGTTCGTGCGGTTCAGCAACGACGACGACCTGTACCGCAGCCAGGTATTGTGTGCGGAGATGACCAAGCGTGGGGTGTTCGTGCACCCGCACCACAACCTCTTCGTGTCGACCGCGCACACGGATGAGGACGTGAAGATCACGTTGGATACGGCGGATGCCGCGTGCAAGATCGTCAAGGACCGGTTTGGGTCTTAGACCTAACGGGGACGAGGTGGCGGGCCGCGCGGCGGCCCCGGAGGGAGCGGCATCGGTCGCGATCGGCCGCATGGCGTGGCTTTCGGCGAGCGAGGGAAATCATCGATGCCCGTAACGGATGAAGAGATCAAGCAACTCGAGGAGTACGCCTATCAGGTTCGCAAGCTGTGCCTGCAGGTGACATCATGGGCGGGCGGCAGCCACATCGGCGGTGCGCTCAGCCAGACGGACATCCTGGTTGCGTTGTACTTCAAGTACATGAACGTCGATCCGAAGCGCCCCACGTGGGAGGACCGCGACCGGTTCGTCCTCAGCAAGGGGCACGGAGGGGTCGGGCATGCCGCGGTGTTGGGGCTGAAAGGGTACTTCGACCTCGAGTTGCTCAAGGAATTCAACAAGACCGGGTCGCCCTTCGGCATGCACCTGGACATGTGGAAGGTCTCCGGTGTGGACGCCTCGACCGGGTCGCTCGGCCACGGGCTCGGCATCGCGTTGGGCATGGCCATCGGGGCGCGGCATCAGGGCAAGACGTGGCATACCTACTGTGTCTGCAGCGACGGCGAGCACTGCGAGGGCACGGTCTGGGAGGCCATGCTGGCCGGCAACCAGTTCAAGGTGACCAACATGACCGCACTGCTCGACCGCAACATGCTCATGATCGACGGCTTCACCGAGGACATCATGTCGCTCGAGCCCCTCGCCAACAAGTATGAGATCTCCGGCTGGTACGTCCAGGAGATCGACGGCCACGACATGCGGCAGATCTGCGAGGCGATCGACAACGCCCACGCCGAGAATAGCCGACCCTCCATGATCATCTGCAAGACGGTCAAGGGTAAGGGCGTCGACTTCATGGAGAATAAGCCCGAGTGGCACTACGGCGGGCTCGACTCCGTGCGCTTGGAGGAGTCGCTGGCCGCTTTGGATAAGGCCTACGGACGAACGTAACCACACGTTCGTACCGGCTGCGCGGGTGCCTTCCCGCGTCTGCGCGCATCGCACACGCCGCTCACATCAGACGTGTCAAATCGCGCAGCCCGATCAGCTCATGACAGGCGAACGGCTCGCCGTATGCCGCGCCGATCCTGCTTCCGAAGTACTGGTCGCGCGCGCGGATCATCTCCGGCACGGCGCCGGCCTCATCGCCCCGTCCGGTGTAGAACTGCGATTGATACGCCTCGATGGCTTGCATCTTCTTGTGGTGCGCATCGCCGACATCGACGACGAAGGACGGATTGCCGTGGATACGCATATGTGTGCAATAGTAGTAGAAGATTCGTTCGGGATAGCAGGGATCGCCGGGGATGTCGGTCTTGGTCAGCTTCGCGTCGAAGCGGGCATCCTCCACGATTCGCGTGGCGGCGACGTGATCCGGATGGGCGTCGGGCAGCACGGGCAGGAACAACCACCGCGGCCGATACCGCCGTATGACGGCGGCCACCTTGTGACGCGACACGAGATCGTGCGTCACCTCCCGGTTTACGAGATCGAGTTTCGCCCTCAGCTCGGCGGGAAGGCCTAGGGCCTCACTCGCGCGGCGGGTCTCCTCCGCACGCAGCTCGGGCGAGCCGTGGGGCGTTGGCTCGCCGTTGGTCATATCGCAGACGGCCACCTCGACGCCGTGGGATCGTAGCTTGGCGATCGTCGCACCCATGCCGAGTTCGGCGTCGTCCGGGTGCGGGGCAAAGACGAGCAGTTCCGCCATCCTAGGGGTTCCTTTCCTCAGCGTCGCAAGGCGACGGGGAGCAGCCTTCGGGCCTCGGCGAGGTGTCGTGCGGCGTAGCCGGTCAGGCCCAACTCCAGCGCATAGGCCGCTTCGTTGATCTCATACGCGATGCGGATGGCGGCCACTTCATTCGGCTGCAGGGGAACGTCGGCGTCGTTGTAGAGCCTCGCCGCGAGACCGAGGAGCCCCTCCGGGGATTCGGCGAGATGACCGCCGTATGTCGCAGCCATCTCGGCCACGATGTGCGCATGGGGAGCGAGCGCAGCGATCGGGGGCAGCACTTCCTCAAGGTCGAGGCTGCGGCCTCGGATCCTCTCCGCGGCCGCCGTGATGGATCGTGTGATGCCGGCGAGGATTCGCTCCGACGCGGCCGCCTCGACAGGCCATGCCCGCCAGCGGCGTAGGTGCTCGATCTCGTGGCGCAGCGCACCGTTGCGTGCGACATCCCGTACGGCAGACAAGAGGTCGACGATCTGGGTGAGCGACTTGCGGACCAGGCGTCGGGAATCCAGCGGATCCGCATCGGCCTTGCCAGGGGCGGCCGGGGGCGGTGCGGTTCGGCCCGCGGTGAGGTCGTCGAGGACATCATTGACGGCGGCGTTGGCGATGCGACGAAGCAGTTCCAGGCGGCCGCCGAGCAGCCGGTCCATTGGATCGTAGAGGCGATGCTCCGAGGCGAGTCGGCGGTAGCGCTCGATGAGGGCAAGGTCCGCCTTAGCGCCGCGGACAAACGCGATTCCGGGGGCTCGTTTGGCGTCTTGGGCGGCGATGCCGTTGCAGGCGTCGACGAGGGCATCGCGAAACTGTCGCCCCCGCGATGCCTTGACCTCCTTGAGGCCCTCGAGCGTGTCGACGGCGAGAAGGACGACTTGAAGCTCTTCCGCGTGTCGGCGCATCCGCGCCTGTTCCTTGTCGGACTCGTCGAGCTTCTCCTCGGCGAGGGCCTGCAGCCCCGCCTGGGCCGAGGTCTGCCAGGCGGCGCGGAGCTTCTCGAACGGTTCGCTGAAGTAGCGACCGGTGGGCTGGTCGTCGAAGCGGCGGAGCTGTTGCAGGAGCCGCTGCGTGTATGCGTCGAGCCGTTGCATCAGCTCATCGGCACGGTTCTGGAGGGCCGGATTGTCTCGGTATTGAAGAACCTTCTCGAAGGCGGTGGTCAGGAAAGCTTGAAGCTCATCGGCGAATTCGACCTTGGCGAGTCGGCCGAGAATGGCAGCCGCACCAGCAGTGAAGGCAAGCCGCCGGTCCCCGAGCTGTTTCGTTCGCTCGTCGCTTGAAAGCAACAGGCCGGTGTGGATTTCGTCGACGATTCTGGCCTTTGCCGTGTCCGGAATCAGACGGCTTCGCATGAGGACTTGCGCGTGACGGACATGGGTGTGGAGCGTCGCCGTGATGCGGGGTGCATCGGGCTTGGGGTTTTGCGCGGCCTGTTCGGCCTGTAGGTGGTCCAGGGTTCCGAGCACCAATGCGCGAAGAGTAGCGGGGAGGTCGGAGCCCTGGGTGGCCTTGCGCAAGGCGGCGACGTCGTCGGGAGGGGACGATCGTGTGGTGGCGGAGTCGCCACCGGCGGGAGGACGATTCGGGCGCGCGGAGGGTAACGAGAGTCGGACGTCGCCGTCTTCGGAGATCTCCCGAGGCAGATCGGGTTGGACCATCATGACGATGGCGGCGGCGAGCCGATTGATCAGCTTTTCGCGGACCTCGGGATCATCCAACTTGTGGTAGGTTGGGTCCTTCGCCAGGAGCGAGAGTACCTGCACGCCGTCGATTCGGGATTGTAGCTCTGCTCTCTGAGCAGCGACGGCGGCGTCCGTAGGGTCGGACGGCAGTGCGGCGAGGTCTCGCTCCCAGAGGGCCAGGCTTTCGAGTTGGGCGTCGAGCTCCGCCAGACCCTGTCGCAGGAAGTCGGCTTGTGCGGCGATACGAGTGCGAACCGCGTGCTCGCCTGCCCGGGCGCCGGCGTGATACAGCCGGTGAAGGATGACGCGGAGGTTGATCCGGGCATCGAGCGATCGTGCCGTGACTCCGGTCGCACGGTTCCGGCGTGTGAGATGCTCGACGAGGTCGGCCTCGACCTCGCGGACGCGGGCTTGCAGCCGGCTGACCTGATCGTAGGCAGCGGCGGCGGCAAAGGACGGCGACGGACGCGCGGCGGAGGAGGCGGTCGCAAGGAGAAACGCGAGAAGTGTCCCGCAACGGGTAAGGGGTGTGCGCATCAGTAGCTCCGACCGTACGTGGCCATTATAGGTGCGTCCGGAATCGTGGCAATCAGGGTGGAGCATCTAGGGTACAATTCGCGGCGAGGGAGGTGCGGCGATGCGGGTGTTCGTAACGGGTGGAACGGGGTTGATCGGACGGCGGCTTGTCCCGACGCTGCTCGACCGCGGAGATGAGGTGCTCGTGCTGAGCCGATCTCCGGATCGGCATCCCTTTGGGGATCGGACGGTCCACATGGTGGAAGGGGATCCGATCGCAAGCGGCCCGTGGCAAGGGGAGGTCGCCGGGTGCGATGCCGTGATCCATCTGGCGGGGGAGAACGTGATGTCCCACCGGTGGAACGATGCGCAGAAGGCTCGCATCCGCGACAGCCGGGTCCACGGGACGCGCCATGTCGTCGAGGCGATCGGGGGGTCGGAAGGGCGCTGCAAGACGCTCGCCAGCGCGTCGGCGATTGGGTACTACGGGTCGCGAGGCGACGAGAAGCTCGACGAATCGGCCCCGCCGGGTGAAGGCTTCCTCGCGGACGTCTGCCGGGAATGGGAGGCGGAGGCCCAAAAGGCGGGCGACCACGGGGCGCGAGTCACCATGATGCGGACCGGCGGTGTGCTCGATCCGACGGGAGGGGCCCTCGGCGAGGTGCTGCCGGTGATGCGGAAGTACATCGGCGGGCCGATCGGCTCGGGCAACCAGTGGTTCAGCTGGATTCATCACGAGGATATCGTCGGGCTCTATTGCATGTGCATGGACGACGATTCCGTGGAGGGAGCCGTGAACGGCTGCAGCCCGAACCCCGTGACGAATCGCGAGTTCGTCAAAGCGCTCGGACGGGTCATGAACCGGCCGACGGCCTTTCGTGTGCCGGAGAAGGTGATCAAGATGGCCATCGGCGAAGCGGTCGAGATCGTCCTATCGAGCCAGCGGCTCGTGCCGAAGGTTGCGCTCGATCACGGATACGAGTTTCGCCACCCGGAGATCGAGCCGGCACTCCGGGACCTGCTGGGCAAGCGGTGACGCCAATGCCGTTTCGCGTTCGACCGGGCCAAGGAGCCAGAATGAGGCACTTCCGCCAGACGATCGACGTTGTCCGGCGATTGGCCGAGGAGGGGCAATCGCAGTCGATGAAGGGTCAGTGGACGCTCGGCCAGCTGTGCGACCACCTCGCCAAGTCGGTCGAGGGGAGCTGCCCGAACGGCGGCATGGGGCCGCCGGCCGTGCCCGCGCCGCTTCGGCCGATCCTCAAGTACGTGATCCTGTGGACCGGACGAATGCCTTCCGGCGTCGATGTTCCGCCGACCCTGGCGCCCGGCGACGACGCTTCGGTGGATGAGGCTATCGAGCGTTTGGCGGTGGCGACGGCGGCGTTCGAGGCCATTCCGGAATCGCAGCGGTCCTCCATGCCGCCCCATCCCGTCTTCGGACGGATGAGCTACGCCGACTGGCAACGCCTGCATCGGATTCACTGTCGCCACCACCTGAAACGCTTCACCGGCGCGTGGTGGTGAGGTCGGATCGTGCCTTTGAGATCCTCGAAGAGATCGTTGAGGTGGCACGGGTGTATCAAACCCAAGAACTGATGCCGAAACGGCCGGCAGCCGACGCGTTGCATCTCGCGATAGCTTCTTGGTACAGAATGGACTTCCTGCTCACGTGGAATTGCAGGCATTTGGCGAATGCGAACAAGACCCGGCGGCTGGAGGCATTGAATCTATCTCTCCATCTGCATGCTACTTCTTGATCTCCTTGATCAGGATGGCCTTGATCTGGATCTCCATCGGCGGGCCGACGTGGAGCTGCGGCCCGATGATGCCCGTTCGCGGGATCTTCTCGTCCTTCTCGGTGTACGTGACCGTCGTGAAGCCGTTGAGCTTCAGCTCGATCTTCGAACCGACAGCACGGATGTGGTATTCGTTCCAACCGGTCGGCTTGTAGTGCTTGCTCGTTTCGGGGGGCGAGCCGGCGAGCTTGCCACGGCGCTTCTCGTCGTAGAGCCAACCCCAGTACTTCGCGCCGACGTCGGCCTGGTAGCCCTTGACCTTATCGGGCAGCTTGATGCTTCGGAACTGGAAGCCGCTGTTGCCCTTGCCGTCGACGAGTCGGAACTTCACGTAGAGCTCGAAGTCGCCGTATTTTTTCTCGGTGCACAGAAACTCGTTTCGCTTGATGTTCGACGATCTGCCGACGATCATCCCGTCGACGACCTTCCAGAGTTTCGCATCGCCCGTCCAGCCCTTCAGCGTCTTGCCGTCGAAGAGGGAGACGAAGCCCTTGGCCTTGAGCTCCTTGACCTTCTTGGCGGTGTCGTCGCCCTTTCCACAATGCCCGCAGTGGGCGAGGGCTACGCCCGACGTCAGCAAAGCCACGGCCGCACATCGTAGGAATACGCTCCTCATTTTGAGGCCTCCTTTTCCGAAAGGGGTTTGATCTCGACATCGCGGAACCAGAGTCCACCTCCGTGATACATGAGGTGGACGTGGCCCTTCAAGGGCCGCTTCTGGAGCTCGGGCGTGTCGTCGAAGCTACCGTCGACGACCTTGACGCCGTTCATCCAGACCTTGACCTCCTTGCCCCGCATGAGGACCTGCATGCGGTTCCATTCGCCGGCCTTCTTCGTCGCACGCGGCTTCGCGGGGATGTTACAGTAGACGCTCCCTGCGTGCTGGCAGGGCTTGATCCTGCCGTCGTACTTCTTGGCGTAGTCGTCCAGGATCTGGATCTCGGTGACGTTGCGCAGCCGCAGGCCGCTATTGCCGCCCGGCTTGACCTTCCACTGAAGGCGGATGACGAAGTCGTCAAACGACCTCTTGGTGACGAGTTGATACGCCTTGCCCGGCTTGTTCACCAGGATGCCGTTCTCGATCTCCCAGGAT
>CAZKCX010000330.1:0-7601 GCA_964550865.1 uncultured Planctomycetales bacterium | reverse complement strand
AGCCGGGCGCCCATGGGGTTCACGGTGCGATCCATCGCGTGCAGCAGCGAGCCTTCCCGCGACTGCTCGCGCATCGTCCGCTCGACCTCGAGCGATCGCATGGTCGCCTGGTCGATGCCGACGTAGTCCTCCTCCTTCAGCCGGCGAACGCCCGTGACGTGCAGGAGGGCCGCCTTCTGCGTCTCGCGGAGGTAATCCAGCACCGCGCCGGCCGCGCACAACGACGCGTCCATCTCCTCGAAGCCGAAGCCCTCCAGGTGCGCCGTGCCGAAGTGCTTGCAGAGCGTCTGCTCGGCGTGATACGGCGAGAACGTGTGCGGAGAACGATGCGTCACGGGCCGATCCGTCAGCTCGCGATACTGTCGTAGCAGAGGCAGTTCCCGCCCCAGCTCCATCTCGGCCGCGAGCAGCTCGGCCGGCCGCAGACGAACCAGCTCGTCGATGGCCGCGCTCGCCGGCAAGAGCTGCACGAAAAACGAACCGGTGCTCAACTCCACCGCCGCAAGACCCAACTGTTCGGCACCAGACGCCGACGACTCCACGGCGACGGCCGCGAGGTAGTTCTCCTCCCGATCCTTCAGCAACGCCTGGTCGGTCAGCGTCCCGGGCGTGACGATCCGCACGATCGCCCGCTTGACCACGCCCTTGGCCTGCTTGGGGTCCTCCACCTGCTCGGAGATCGCCACCTTGAAGCCGGCGGCCACGAGCTTGGCCAGGTAGCCCTCGACGGCATGATAGGGCACGCCGGCCAGCGGGATCGGGTGGTCGCTGTCCTTGCTGCGGCTGGTCAGCGTCAGGCCCAAGACACGCGCGGCCGTCTTGGCGTCCTCGTGGAACATCTCGTAGAAATCGCCCATGCGGAAGAAGAGGATGGCGTCGGGGACCTCGGCCTTCTGCTCGGCGTATTGGCGCATCGCCGGCGTCAGCCCTTCGGCCTTCGTCGACTTGCTCGGTCGGTGCTTGCCCTTGGACGTGGCCACGCCTCCTCGCCTTGCGATGCAGGACTTGCCCTTGTGATCTCAGCCGGAGACCATCGGGCGAGCCGCCATTCTACCGACGAGCCCCCCGCGCGAAAACGATGCCCGACTCGCCGTCTCGGACTTCCGGTCCCGGTTCCCGAGTCCGTGCCGTTTGCCTTCCCGGTTGATTGCGCGGCAAGGCCGGGCTATCTTGACGGCATCCCATGGAACAAGTGGAAGGTGAGGCGACGGACGTCGCAAGGAGGCGTGATGAAGGCGACCGAGCAATCCGATCCGATCGTCGGTGTGGACTTGGGCGGGACGAAGATCTTGGCCGTCGTGGTGGCCGGCCGAGACCGGATCGTCGCCCGATGCAAAAAGCGGACCAAGTCTCGCAAGGGCTGCGACGTCGTCCTCGATCGCATCGCCGACACGATCCGCGGCGCGGTGGATGAGGCGGGAATGGACATGACCGACATCCCCGCCGTGGGCGTGGGCGTGCCGGGCCCCGTCAACGGCAAGGAGGGGATCATCTACGCCGCCCCGAACCTCGGTTGGGGTCGCGTGGAGGTCTCGCGTCTCCTCAGCGAGAAGATCGATCGCCCCGTCTTCCTCGGCAACGACACCAACCTCTCGACGCTGGGCGAGCTGGACCTCGGCGCCGCCCAGGGCAGCCAGACCGCCTTCGGCGTCTTCGTGGGCACCGGCATCGGCGGCGGGCTCGTCATCGACGGCGAGCTCGTCGAGGGAACGACAGGCGCGGCCGGCGAGTTCGGCCACCAGACCGTCAAGTACGACGGCGAGGTCGCCAACACCGGCTGGCGCGGGACCGTCGAGAGCATGGCCGCCCGACCCGCCATCATGCAGAAGATCATTGACGCCATCGAGGCGGGCGCCGAGAGCATGGTCAAGGACCTCGTCGCCGCAAGGCTCGGCGAGTGGGACATCGACCGCGCCACCCGCGACGTGGGCAGCAGCGTCCTCGGCAAGAGCTACGCGGCAGGCGATAAGGTCGCCCGGCGGTTCGTGGACGAATCCGCCCTGCTCACGGGGCTCGGCCTGGCCAACGTGGTGCACCTGATCAACCCGGATACGATCGTCGTCGGCGGCGGCGTGGTCGAGGCCATCGGCCAGCCCTACGTCGACATCGTGGCCGAGACGATCCGCGCGAATACCTTCCCCGTCGCCCACGAGAACCTCAAGGTCGTCGAGGCGGCCCTCGGCGACGACGCCGGCGTCCTCGGGGCGGTGAGCCTCGTTCGGCGAAGACTGCAGGGATAAATCCCTATTTATCAAAGAGCTACGCCGCACGCCGCGGCACCCGTCTGCGTAGTGCCCGGCTGCGCACGAACCGTCATTGAGCGTCGGGGGCCGCGCCCGAGAGATTTCTCGCAAAATCTGTAATTCCCCCTGGACTCGGTCGCCCGCCGGCGCCTATCAGGTAGTGAAGGCAACGCACAAAACCTTCTCCCAAAGCTTTACCTCCTACTCCCTCTAAGGCCCCGTCCCTCCGGGGCCTTACTTTTGCGCCCGGCACCGCCGCGTTCCCACACTTGACCCGGCATAGGCCTTGGGGTATCCCCAAGCGCATCAAGGTCATGGACACGCGACCACCCTGATTCGAGGAGATTGTGATGCTCTGTCCCGTTCGTTCGTACCTGATCGCCCTCGTCGCGGGCCTGGCGCTCGCGCTCGCAGCCCCGCCCGCTTCCGCCGAGGCCCCCAAAAAGCGGACCCTCAGCAACGAGCATCCGGCCGTCAAATCCGTCAAAAACATCGGCGAGCCGGCGAAGCGATTCGGCCGGGGCGCCGTCGCCCATCACTGGGACAAGGACAAGGAGCTGCTCGCCGACCTGCTCGCCTCGATCAAGGGCATGCTCAACACGCAGGATCCCAAGACAGGCCGCTTCGGCACCAAGCCCTGGATCTGCCGCGATCAAAATCGGATCTACCCCATGGCGGCCGCGTGGAGCATCAAGCACGAGAAGAACCCCTGGTATCACAACGACAAGCTCCTCGAAGCGATCATGGCCGGCGGCGATGCCCTCGTCGACGCCCAAGACAAGAACGGCATGTGGACCTTCCGCAAGAAGGACAACAGCACGTGGGGCCAGATCTACATGCCCTGGACATACAGCCGATGGATCCGCGCGTACCTGCTCATCAAGGATGCCATGCCCCCCGACCGCCGCGCCAAGTGGGACAAGGGCCTGCTCAAGGGCTTCGAGGGCATCAGCCGACGCTGCCTCGGGCACGTGCACAACATCCCCGCGCATCATGCGATGGCCCTCTACGCAGCCGGCGTTGCGTTCGACCGGGACGACTGGAAGAAACAGGCCGCCGACTTCATGCAGAAGGTCATCGCCAAGCAGTCGCCCGACGGGTGGTGGAGCGAACACGTGGGCCCGGTCGTGGGGTACAACTTCGTCTACGTCGACGCGCTGGGTACGTACTTCGCGATGTCGAACGACAAACGCGTCTTGCCCTCGCTGCAACGGGCGGCCGTGTTCCACTCGAACGTCACGTACCCGGACGGCTCGCGCGTCGAGACCGTCGACGAGCGGAACCCCTATCACAAGGGCGTCGCGCTCGGCAACGTGGGCTTCACGATGACACCCGAAGGACGCGGCTGGCTGCTCCGGCAGTACGAGCTCTTTCACAAGCAAGGTCGCAAGCAGGTCGGTGCGGACTACGCCGCCAGCATGCTGCTCTATGGCCGAAAGGGTAAGGCACTCGCGACGGCGGCCGGCCGGGCCGAACACCGATGGATCAGCAACGACGGCAAGATCGCGGTCCTCCGCAAGGAGCCGTGGTACGTCGTGGCCTCGGGCTATACGGCCACGGTGCCGAACAACCGATGGATCCAGGACCGGCAGAACTTCGTCAGCATCTTCCACGACGAGAAGGGGCTGATCCTCGGCGGGGGCAACACGAAGCTTCAGCCGTATTGGAGCAACTTCACCGTCGGCGATCCCGGGCTGCTCAAGCACAAGGAGGGCGACACGAAGCCAAAGTTCCGCCCGCCCTCGGGCCTGATCCACACGCCGCAATCCGCCAAGCTCGCCTTGCGCGACAACACGGTCAGCGTCGCCCTGCAATACGGCCAGGTCGCCTGCCGGATCGAGGTGGACGTCGTCGACGAGCGGGCGACGCAGGTCACCTACCGCAGTAACGGGCCGTGGGACGACCGCGTCGAGGGGCACGTCACGCTCCTGCCGCACGTCAAGGAGAGCATCACATCGGCCGGCGGCAAGTCGACGACGCTGGGATCCGAGCCCATCGAGTGGTCCGGCGAAGAACTCGGCGGTTGGGTGCGTCACCACGGCCGGCAGCTCACCGTGCCGACGGACGCGCGGCTCCTCTGGCCCAAGCTCCCGCACAACCCGTACAAGAAGGCGGGGCAGGCGTCGCTCGGCTCGGGGCGGATCGTGGTGGCGTTGCCGATCTCGAAGGAGCGGCCGGAGGTGGTGGTGAAGCTCAGCGTCCCACCAGAAGGATAGCCCGTGATGATCTGGCTCTTCATGGCGCTCTTCACGGTCACGCTGCTGGGGTCCCTGGGGAGCTTGCTTCCACTTCGCGAAAGCCCGAAAAGGACGCGGCGCCTGGGCCGACTCATCTTGTCCGTTCTGGTGCCGGTGCTCGGGGGGCTCGTCTTCCACTTCGCGATGCTCGACCTTCAGGGCCGACCCACAAATTGGTGGGCCCTTCTTCCGGTCGGCTTGGCGCTGGTCTTGGCTGCGTGGTTTGGCTTCCGTCCGATCCGCGAGCGCGACCTACGAGTCATGTACCTCCTGCGCCCGCGATATTGCCCTCAATGCGATTACGACCTCACCGGCAACACGAGCGGGCGGTGTCCCGAGTGCGGTTGGACGCTGCCGATCTACGGGAGTCGAGACGAACGACCCGATTGGCCCATCAGGGGGTTCGCAGAAGCGCGGTGGAAGATCGACTACCTGGAGAACCCGCGCCGAACGGTGTTCTATGAGGCTGCCAAGCTGGCCGGCGTGTGCCTCTTGGCCGTCGCGTGGTTGGTGTTCTCGATCGTGAGCCGGGAAGGCCACCACGTGTTCTTCGGACTAGTCGTGTTGGCCCCGGCGTTTTTCCATCGCATCACAAACGTCCGACGGGTGATCGCCTATCGCGACCCCAAGCCCTCGGAAGAGCAAGAGGCGTGATGGGGCGACGTTTGTGAGCATCATCTACCAGGACGTAACTTCGCGTGCGCTTCATTTGCCGGATGATAGATCTGATGAAGGCGCCCGTCGAATCCCGTAGTCCGGTACCTGACGCACGACATCCTCTCCTAAGGCCCGAAGGGCCGGACTACACCCTCGGGCTATCGTATGTCGCCCCGTTGGGGCGAAAGGCGGCGGGTCGGGACGCGGGCGTATGCGTCCCCCCCGATGAGAGGAAACGCGTCCGTGCCCGCCGAGCGCGTTGCCTCGGGTCAAGCCCGAGACCGCCAAGACGCGCGGGTGCATCCCCCACGCTGGGCGCGGTACCATGACCACCAACTCGCCGTCCTCACGAAGGGACCATAGCCAATGATCTGGGTTGTCCCTGCGGTGGTCGCTGTCGGTGCTCTGACGGGGATCCTCCTCGTCCATCGGATCCGCCTGACGCCGAAACGCCTGCGGCGCCTGCACCAGGCCATCGCCCTGCTCGCCCTTGTCGCCTTCGCGTTCAGTGCCGCGCCGTTCCTCTTTAACATGGCCCCCCTCCCGAAATGGGCGTGGATCGTAGGGGCCGCCTGGGCGGCCGGCCTTGCCGTATTGGCCTACGTCGGCTGGTTCCGCAAGCCGACGGACCAGGAGATCACCACGACGTTCGGCCTGGATCCCCAGCACTGCCCGCAGTGCGAGTACGATCTGACGGGCAACGTCAGCAGACGCTGTCCAGAATGTGGATGGGCGATCCCGGAGCTGGGTGATCGGTGGGAGAGACCCTCTTGGCCGCTGTGGTGGAAGCAGTGGCGGATCGACTATCTGCACCACTGGCGAACGACGCTATACACGGCGATCTTCAACGCCGTCATGCTGTCGGGCGGGGCGATCGCTCTGGCGGTCTGGCTGGGCACACGGGGTCTCCCGGCTTCGGCGATCCTGGGCCTGCTCGGGCTTCATTGGGCGATCAACGCCGTCCGGATCGTTCAGTATGCTCGCAGCTTGAAGCCTCAGACCTAATGCACCGCGCGACGCTCAAGTGCGTCTCGCCGATCCCGTGCCGGCCTGGAATACCTCTTATCGCAGCGAAGCCGAGACGCCGTGCTAGTACCGCGTTTCACAAATGGTGCGACTATGGACAGGACCGCACACGACACTGTCGCTGCCCGAGCCGCGGCATTCATGCCGCGCGGCCGCGCCGGATGAATCCGGCGGCTCGGGCATGTAGTCGCATTACTTCTGAAATGCAGTACTCGAGCGCCCAGGGAAAGCCACGGACGATACGCCCGTGCTGCAACCGACGCATCCAGATCCGATCCGCCCGCCACGCGCCTACTCCAGATACCCAAGGCTGCGCAGCCGCTTCACCTGGCGCGTCGTCAGCTGCTTGCGAATCACCTTCTCGTTCACTTGACGTCGATCGACGAATCGCCGCCGATCGCGGAGCGGGACGTCGTACTTCGTCACCTGGAAGGGCAACTCGTATCGGATCACCGCCGCCAGCATCTCGTCGAACCGGCCCGAAAGCTCCCGGTGAAGCTCATTCTCGGCATTGAGCTGGATCGGATGCTGTTCGGTGCGATCCTCACGCACATGGTACAGGACTTGACCGGGCCAGGTCTTCGTCTCGTGGTCCACGATACGAATCAGCTTGTGCGTGGGCGTTCGCAGCGCATACATGTTGCCCCGGGTCCGAGCACCCGTCCGAATGTCGTAGCATTCCAGCAAGAGGTCCCGATCCGCCTGGTCCGCCCCGGCGATCACCGGCAGCAAACTCTCGCCGTTGAATTCGATGTCCGAGGACAAGCGCAGGTAGTCGAGAATGGTCGGCGGCAGATCCAACGGCGAAGCGAGGCTACGACTCCGGTCGGACCGGATGGCATCGTGGTTCTTGGCCGACTCCGGCAGCCGAATCGCAAGCGGAACATGCACCGTCTCCTCCCACACGTGCAGATGGTGCTCGAAATACAGCCCATGCGCCCCGAAGAACTCGCCGTGATCGGCCGTGAAGACCACCAGCGAATCCTCCCACAGGTCTCGGCCCTTCAGCTCCTCGATGAGGATCCCGAGGGCCTCGTCCGTGAAGCGGATCTCCGCGTCGTAGCGGTCCACGTAGTCGTAGAAGTTGTACTCCCCCTCGATGAGCTGGTAGGCGGGGATCTTTCTCACGGGCAGCAGACGCTCCTCTTCGCTCCGGTACATCCGCCGAAACCGTGGCGGCGGCGTGTATGGCCCGTGGGGGTCGATGAAGTTCGTGAACAGGAAGAACGGCTCCGACGGCTCGGAATCGAGCCATGCAAGAATCGCCTTCAGCGTCTCGTCCGCCTTCCGCTCGTAGTTGTCATACCTACGGTTCGTGTCCTCGTACTCGATGTCGTCAATACGATCGTCGTACAGATCGAATCCCTGGCCGAGCCCGCTCAACTCGGCGATCAGCACGAAGTTGCTCACGAAGCCGGCCGTGTGGTAGCCGGCCTCC
>CAZKCX010000329.1:6083-7613 GCA_964550865.1 uncultured Planctomycetales bacterium | reverse complement strand
TCCCGATCCGGCCCTCGGCGGCCTGACGGCGATGGGCATCGGTGGTGCCGGTGCCTGGCTGCGTCGTCGTCGCAGCTAAGCGATAACGAATCGACGGGCGAGCGAACCCACGCAAGGGTCTCGCGAACCGCCCCATCGATCCGAAAAGCACACAAACGGACGGTCGCTCACGCCGAGCGACCGTCCGCTTTCTTGCGCCGGGAACTTCCGCGCCAACCCAAGCCGTTCCCAACAATGTCCAGGTAGCCTGCTGTTCCACAAACCTCGCGACTACCGAGTGCCGCCGACGCGAGGCGACACCGGTTGCCCGAGCCGCCGGATTCATCCGGCGCGGCCGCGCGGCATAAATGCCGCGGCTCGGGCAGCAAGTCGCGATACTTCTGACATGCAGTACGAGTCGAGCAGCCCTGGCTTTGTGGCCCAGCCGCCCTCGGCTGGGACCTCTCATCGGTTCACGGCCGGGCTTGCTACAGCGGAGTTCCCAGCTTGCCGAGGGGCTAAGCCTGGAGGCGGCCGTGCCACACTGTTCGTTCACGGCCGAGGGCGGCCGTGCCACACGACAATGCCACCTTATTGGTCTTCGCTCCAGGCGGCTTAGTCCTGCGCCGGGCTACTTCTGCGTCTTGAGCGGCCAACCGTCCGTGCGGAACGGCGTGGCCGGCAGCCCCTCGGCGTTGAAGAGGTTCACCACGGGGAAGTTCGACCAACCGAAACGGACGGCCTTCGGCTCGCTGACCTTCGGCGACTCGACCACGACCGTATCGCCCTCGATCCTGGCCCGGGCGGGGACGAACTGCCTGTCCGCGCCGGCGATGGAGAAGCCCTTCAGCTCATCCCCCTTGGCGACCAGGCCCGAACCGGTGTGCTTGAACGTCAGCACCACCTTGCCGTCCCGCACCGCCATCGATTCGTAGACCGGACCGGAGAAGACGATGTCCTGACCGTAGGCGATCGCCCGGGCGGCCAGGGCCAATCGTTCTCCGACCGGGGCCTTGCGTTTGGGGTGGATGTCCTTCTTCTCGCCGAGGTCGGTGATGACGGCCATGCCGGTCTTCGGGCAAACCTGCGTGGTGACGAGCTGCGATTCCCGGATCTCGGCCCACGGGGGCTGCGTTGGCTTGCCGTCGAACGGGGCGAGCTGGACGAACAGGAAGGGGAAGTCGCCCTGCTTCCAGACCTTCCGCCAATTCTGGATCATCGCGAGGAAGAGCGTGCGATAGAGATAGCCCTCCCCCGCGTTGGCCTCGCCCTGATACCAGATCGCGCCGCGGATGGCATAGGGTAAGAGCGGCGCGATCATGCCGTTGTAGAGCCCGCACGGTTTCTTGTGGCTGTTGGGACCGAAAGGCCCGCGCGGCTTCCGTGGCGGCTTCTTGCCGACGGCCTTGGCCTGGGCGGCGCGCTTGTTCCACTGGGCGAGCTTCTGCTGGTAGGCCTTCGCCTGCTTCGGGTAGACGTTCTGGACGTAGCGGTCCCAGCGCGTGAGGTACGCCTTGAGCTCCGGACGGCTCGCGAGCGTCCGGCGATCGG
>CAZKCX010000329.1:0-6073 GCA_964550865.1 uncultured Planctomycetales bacterium | reverse complement strand
GAGGAGACCCACGGGGACCTGGATGGCCGGCTGGAGGGCTCGGCCGAAGTAGTAGCCCACGGCCGAGAAGCCAGGGACCGTCTCCGGCGTGCAGCGGACCCAGCCCGTCTTCGCGGGCACCGCGGACAGCGGCTTGTCCGACGTCGTCCGCTCGACCGTGAAGAGGCGGATCTTGTCGTTCTTGGCGTTGGGGATGGCGGTCTTGGCGGCGGCGCTCCGGGATACGGGCCAAGCCATGTTCGACTGCCCGCTGCAGACCCAGACCTCGCCGACGAGCACGTCGCGGAATGTGACCGTCTTGCCGCCGCCCTCGATCGTCATCTCGAACGGACCGCCCGCCTCCGTCGGCGCGAGCCAGGCCATCCACTTGCCGCCCTCGGCGGTCGCGGCCACCGACTGGCCGCGGAACGATACCGTGACCTTCGTGCCGTCGTCGGCCGTGCCCCAGACCGGCACCCTCTTGCCCTGTTGCAGGACCATGTGATCCGAAAACAGGCCATGCGGCTTGAGGTCCGCCCCGAGAACGCCCGCCGGCCAGGCGATCAGCAAGGCCACCGCGAGCGCGAGCCAAGGTGTTCGTCGCGTCATGTCGTCTCTCCCTTCATCAGGTTCCGTGGTGTGTGTCCGTCCGTCTTGTGGTGGTCAAACGTCCCTGCGGCGTGCGGGTTCTTCTGTCAGGCCATCGCCGCTGACGAATGGGTCCCGATGATAGGCGATGGTCGTCTACGCGGCCAGGTGCGCGTCGTCGTAGTAGCGCGGGCGTTCCGGCTTCGGCTTCGGCTTCGCCGTGACAAGCCCGCCCGTGAGCCATCAAACTTCCCAGCCGAGGGCGGCTGGACCACAACCAGCGGAACCCCGCAACGTGTCAACGATTCCTGCAAGCAGCCTGGTGCTGCATTTCAGAAGTATCGCGACTACGTGCCCGAGCCGCGGCATTCCTGCCGGGCGGCCGCGCCGGATGAATCCGGCGGCTCGGGCAGCGACAGTGTCGTGTCCGGTCCTGTCCATAGTCGCGCGATTTGGAAAACGCCGTACTACGTTACGTGCCCCAGGTCTCCTGCACCCCACCCGTGCCGCGCGGATGCCCCGAGCTTGAACCGGCGGGTCGCGGCCAATATGATCCATAAGTTTGTCGGTGAGCGATGGATCGTAGGAGTCCGTACGATGGCGGAGCACGAGCGTTTTCACTACCGAGATCCCGACGAGCTGCGAGCGGACATTGAGGGGCTGGGGTTGGACCTGCCGTTGGAAGACGACATCGACGTCCTCTTCGAACCGGTCGACTTCGGCCCGCTGCCCGTCCCCAACCGCCTGGCCGTCCACCCGATGGAGGGCTGCGACGCCCGCCCGGACGGCAACCCGAGCGAGCTGATCTTCCGGCGCTACCGCCGTTTCGCGGCCGGCGGCTCGGGGTTGATCTGGTTCGAGGCCTGCGCGATCGTCCCGGAAGGTCGGGCCAACCCGCGACAGCTCTGGATCCACGACGGCTCCGTCGATGAGATCGCCCGGGTGGTGGAGCAGACCCGCAAGGCGGCCGAGGACTCGATGGGGCACAATCCGGTGCTCGTCCTTCAGCTCACCCACTCCGGCCGGTACAGCAAGCCCCGCGGCAAGCCCGAGCCCATCATCGCGCAGCACAGCGGCGTGCTGGACCCGCGGAGCAAGCTCGGCCCGGACCATCCGCTGATCACCGACGACGAGCTCGACGCGCTGCAAGACCGGTTCGTGCACGCGGCCAAACTCGCCAGGCAGGCGGGCTTCGACGCCGTGGACGTCAAGTCCTGCCACGGCTACTTGATGAGCGAGCTGCTCGGCGCGCATACCCGCGAGAACAGCCGCTACGGCGGGAGCTTCGAGAATCGTACGCGGCTGCTCCGCGAGTCCGCCGCTCGGATCAAGGGCGAGGTGCCCGGCATCGAGGTGACGAGCCGGCTGAACCTCTACGATGCCTACCGCTATCCGTACGGCTGGGGCGTGGACAAGCACGACTACCGCACCCCGGACATGACCGAACCGCTCAAGCTGATCGGTGAGCTCAAAGAGACCGGCTACGGCGGGCTGAACGTCTCGATCGCCAACCCGTACTACAACCCGCACTACGGCCGGCCGTTCGACGAGCCCATCGTCGGGATGTACCTGGCCGACGAGCATCCGCTCGAGGGCGTGGGGCGCATGGTCCGCCTGGCGGCGCACGCGCAGAAGGCCTATCCGGACCTGACGATCGTCGGCACGGGCTACTCGTGGCTCCGCGAGTTCATGCCGTATCTGGCCGCGGCCGTCATCCGGCGGGGTTGGACCTCGATCGTCGGCCTGGGGCGCGGCAGCATCGCCTATCCGGACTACGTCCGCGACCTCAAGAACAGCGGCAAGATGGAGCCGACCAAGACGTGCATCGCCTGCTCCTCGTGCACGCAGATCATGCGTGACGGCGGGCGCGCCGGCTGCGTCGTCCGCGACCACGAGGTGTACGCACCGATCTTCCGGCAGGGCCGACGCCTGGACCCGACGGAGATCCGCCGCAAGGCGGCCGCGTGCCGGGAGTGCGTCGCGCCGACGTGCGTCAAGGGCTGTCCGGCCGGCGTGCACATCCCGAGCTTTCTGCGAGCGGTGGCCGACGGCGACGATCGCGAAGCGTACCGCATTCTCCGCGAGGCGAACCTGCTCCCGGAGATGTGCGCGTACGTCTGCCCCGTGGAGGTGCAGTGCGAGGGCCATTGCGTGCAGCAGTGGATCGGCGACGGCGCGCTGCCCATCCGCGACATCCAGCGGTACGTCTCGCAA
Organism: uncultured Planctomycetales bacterium; assembly: GCA_964550865.1. Lineage (GTDB taxonomy): Bacteria > Planctomycetota > Phycisphaerae > UBA1845 > JAFGLZ01 > JAFGLZ01. The sequence continues at coordinate 3,292 of CAZKCX010000329.1, read as the reverse complement.
CGCGCCCGGAAGGAAGGCTGGACGGCGCTGGAGCTGCCCGACACGTCGACGGGTCGGCGCGTCGTCGTCATCGGCGCCGGACCGTCCGGGCTCGCCTGCGCGGCCAAGCTGCTCGAGCGCGGCGAGTGCGTGACGATCTTCGACAAGGGCGGACGTCCCGGCGGCAAGGCGGGCGCGGTCATCCCGCTGGGGCGGCTCTCCTCGGACCTCGTGGCCGAGGAGATCGAGAGCATCTTCCAGGCGGCGCCGACGGATCGCCTGGAATGGCGTCTGGACGCGCCGCTCACGGCGGAGCATACGTTGGACGCCGTATTGTCCGACGGCCGCTTCGACGCCGTGTGCCTGGCGATGGGGCTCGGTCGCTCGCCGGGGCTCAACGACATGCCCCCGCCCGAGGGCGTCTTCGACGCCCTCGACTTCCTGGCGACCTACAACGCCGATCCGACCAAGCGCCTCTCCGGCCGGGTGGGCGTCGTCGGGGGCGGCAACACCGCGATGGACGCCGCGATGACGGCCGTCGAGCGCGGGGCAAGCGACGTATACGTGCTGTATCGCCGCAGCTTCGCGCAGATGCCCGCGTGGCCCAGCGAACGCGACCGCTGCGTCAAGGCCGGCGTGCACTTTCTGATCCTCACGCAACCGCTGGACTACCGCGCCAACGCGCAGGGCAAGCTGACGGGCGTACGCGTCGTGCGAACCGAGCTCGGCCCGCCGGACGAGTCCGGCCGACGCAGGCCGCAGCCGATCGAGGGGACCGAGCACGTCATCGACGTCGACGTCTGCATCGAGGCCATCGGGGAGCGTCCGCCTTCCGAGATCGCGGACTGGCTGCCGGGCGTCGAGCTCACGGACCGCGGCTTCGTCGCGACCCACGTCGGGGCCGCGCCGCGGAGGTGGATGACCAGCCGCGCGGGCGTCTTCGCCGCGGGGGATCTCATCAACGGGGGCAAGACGGTCGTGCAAGCGGCCGCCGAAGGGTACGCGGCCGCCGAGGCGATCGAGGCATATCTGGGAGAGAACGTGGCTACGTCGCGTTGAGCGAGACTGTGTCCTGTCCTACGCCTCTTCCCCCGCCTTGCTGACGATGCGAACGTTGGGGATGTTCAGCAGACGGATGTAGCCGCGGAGGGCGCTGAGCAGCAGCAGGAGCGTCGCGACGGCCACCACGCCCGTGACGTGCCGACCGATGAGGCCCATATTGATCTGCTCGCTGCGGGCATAGACCTCCTGAAGGCTGTAGGCCACCTTGGTCGGGGCCTGAAGATCCTTCTCCTCGACAAGGGGCCTGTCCAGCATTTTCTGATACGCGTTGTGGCTGCCCGCCAGCATCAGCAGCAGCTGGTTGATGGGGATGTCGGGCGCTTCCATCTCGACCCGGTGGTGGGCGATCCATACGGGCAGGTGCTTGACGTAGGTCTGCACGGCCTCCGGCCCAGCGGGCGCCCTGGCGCGGAGCTCCGGGATCGGCACGCTCCACGGATCGTCGTACGCCTCGCCGGAGATCCACGCGCGGGACGAACTCGGATGTCCCTTCTCCAGCTGCTCGAGCACCACGTCGCGGTAGAAGCCCTTGACCTCGTCGTTGCCCTTCTCGACGCGATCCAGCAGGTCGGCGAGCTTGACGGCCGGCCCCTGCTTGGCGAGATCCTTGACGAGCTGCTTGACCGGACCGCCCTCGACCTCCTCGGTGAGGACCTCCAACTCCTCCAGCGGCATGGTGGCATCGCTCTTCTCGAGCTCGGCCCGGATCAGATCGATGGCGAACGCCTGGACGACGGGCTTGGCCTGCTTCCGTTCGGCCTCCGCATCGGCCTGGATGCTCGCGTACAGCTCGTTGAGCCGGGCGACGTTGCCCTCGTCCGTCAGATTGAGGATGACCGTCTCCATCTTGACGAACATGTCGGGCAGGACATCGAGCGTGTCCTTGGCCATGATGAGCGTATTGGGATCGACATCGGCGAGGCTCTTGGGCAGATCGGCCTTCTTGCCCGGTTCCCAATCGATGAGCTCACCGACCTTGGTGATCGGCTTGGCGGCTGCGACGGCGGAACCGAGACACACTATGCCGACGGCCAGCAGACCAGCGAAACGAATGCGAGTCGAAGAGGCGGCCATTACGCGAGCTTCCTCCTTTGCCACATCGCCCAAACCATGATCCCGACCCAGAGCAGGAGACCGATGAGCCCCCCGATGATCCGCGTGCCCGTGTCGTCGTACTTGCCGCACCAACCCAGCACGAGGATGAAGAGGATGATCGCGATGCTGCACGCGAAGAAGACCATCCGCTTGAGCGGGTGCTTCTCCTTCTTTCGGTCGAGGAACGGGAACAGGACCAACAGCGCCGCCGCAACGCCCTGGGCCATGACGCCCAGCATCTTGCCGTATTCGCCGAAGATGTCGCTGGGGAACAGCTTGAGCCCCTGGTACATCGGCAGGAAATACCACTCCGGCTTGATGTGCGCGGGGGTGTTCATCGGATCGGCCGGCTCCTCGGGCAGCATGAAGAGGCCCGGAAACCAAAAGACCACGACGGCGAAGAGGATGAAGACGCCCACGACGATGATCGCGTGATGGACGACGTCGTGCGGAAAGAACGGCTCGACGCCCCACTTCCAGTTCTCTTTGGTGTACCGCACGGCGGCAACCTCCTGAAATCACTCGATCGAGCCCGCCGACTACAGCGGCTCGTTGATGCCCGTCCGACGCACCATCATGAAGTGCAGGATCATGAAGATGACCATGATGGCCGGCAAGATCCACACGTGCAGCGCGAAGAACCGCCCGAGCGTATCGCCCGTGATCTCGCTGCCGCCGCGCATGAACTCGACGATGTAATCTCCCACGTAGGGCACCGCTCCCGGCGCCTCCGTGGCCACCGCCGAGGCCCAGAACGACAGCTGCGACCACGGCAGCAGGTAGCCCGAGAGGTTCATCGCCAGGACCATGAACAGCAGGAACACCCCGGTGACCCAATGCAGCTCGCGCGGCGCCTTGTACGCACCGGTGAACAGCACGCGAAGCAGATGGATGAGCACGCACACGAGCATGAAGTTGCTGCCCACGCCGTGGATGCGGCGAACCAGCCATCCCATGGGCTCCTCGGCCGTGATCTTCTGGACGCTGGTGAACGCGCCCACGGTCCGCTCGATGCCGTCGACCTCGAAGGTAATGTCCGCGTACGGCACGTAGTACACGAGCAGGAACATCCCGCTGACGACCTGGACGAGGAAGAAGACGAGGCTCATGCCGCCGAAGCAGCCGGTGTAGTCGTACCAGCCACGGTGCTTCGGAC
>CAZKCX010000328.1:0-7614 GCA_964550865.1 uncultured Planctomycetales bacterium | reverse complement strand
GGGCGTGTGCAGACAGCCGGCGCGGGATGAAGAAGCTGGCGGCGAAACGTGCCGACGATAGGCAGGCCGACGAAGAGGGTGTCGTGCCTGTCGTAGCGCCTGATCGGACCGTGGACAAGGAGAAACCGTCCCCGGCCCTCGTGAAGCTGGTGGCGACGATCGCGGTACACCTCAAGATAGCGGCCGCTTCGCACCGGGCCCGAGGTCTCGAGGACTTTTCCCAGGATTTGGAGGAATTCGTTTGCGGCATCGCGCAAGCCCGGCGCGAGGTCCGGGGGAGATTGGGACCGCACGACACATTCGATGGATCGGATCACGTCCGACATCGATCGCGAGTCCGCGCGCCGACGCTCATAGGATCGTCCGTTCAGGCGAACAAGCTCCGCGCTGGTCGCGCCGGGGTGAAGCGGCTTCAAGGGAACCAACCGGCCCCCCGCGATTTCACTGGGCGCATGCAGCAGATCGGCCAGCATCTCCGGCGAGATCGGCGCCGGCGGGCGGTATTCGGCCAGCATCGGGGACAACCGGCGAGCCAGCTGATCACGCCTTTCGAGCAACGCGAGTACCGCAGGGGGAGCGCTCGGCTCCCGCTGCGGCTCGGTGAGATGACGGAGGTAGGGTATGAGCTGGGTGACGCAGAACCGGAACTCGCCGAGGTGCCGGAGATGATCGCTGACCCGGATCGGCAAGGGCAAGGGTTCCCCCGGCGGCCACGAAACGCGCTTCGCAAGCTGTTTGGCCTCGGCGCGGAGCGAAGCGATACGAGTGAATCGCCTTAGCGTTCGCGAGCTCGGCATACGCATCAAGACGTCATGCCCGATCACATACGCGGGTCGAGACCTCGTATGGGCGAGAAAACCCAGGACCGGCGAGGTCATCTCGCGACTCCTTCCGCCGCATCGGCGCCACCGACATAGGGTTCTGAAACACGAATCCCGAGGTCCTTCGGGGTCCTGTCCGGTTGGCCGGTCCGACCGTTTGCGGGAAGCAGCGGCTCCCGCGGGCTGACGGGCTTCCCCGGATTGGCATCGTCCAGGTCTCCGTCGTTGGCGATCTCGATATCGACGTTGTGGCGGCTGCGCATGATTTCGTCGAGGATCTCCGCCGTGCGCCGTGCACTGTCGCCGGTTTGAGGCGCCTTCGATACTCGACCGATCACGTCAACCACCGGCAGCCCGCGTAGCTCGCTCTCGGGCAGTTCCGCCACGGCGCATGCACCGAGCCCGTACATCACCGAAACTCGATAGTCGTCCGTCGTCATCGTCCTTCCTCCTGTTCTTGCCGGATGCTGCAGGATTCGTTTCACGCCGACTTCGCTTCGAACTCGGCGTACTGGCTTGATTCTACGCAGCCGCGATCGCGCGGCGAGGTACAACCGCGCAACAAGATCGTTACCCGCGCGCGACGACGATGGCTGTGATCAACGAGGGCCACACGCGAAAGCGGTAGCCGATGCCGTATGAGCTTTCGACAAAATCATTCCGCCCGAGCAAGCGAAGGAGCGCTTCCTTGAGGCGACGGATGGCCTGCCGGAGATCGTTGGGGGAGGGGCTGAAGAGCAGCGGAGTGCTCCGCGTCAACGCTTCAATCTGACGAGAGAGCCAATCCGCATCGGCGAATCCCCCGCAAGGCAGAAGAGACTCGTCGGCGGTCAGGACCGGGAAGTCCTCGTAGGCACGAATGAGGGCAAGGAGTGTCACGGCGGTGGCGCACGAAAGGCTCCTTCCTGGCTTCGTGGGGGGGTTCAGGACGATGCCGGGACTCCCCGGGCTGACCAGGAGCGTGAATCGCTCGGCCAGGACGCCGGCGGCCTCCGCCAGGTCTTCGATTGCCTCGGGGACGACCTCATCCGGCAAGCGAATCTGGCCAGGGTCTCGGGTCTCGATCCAGCGAACCACGGCGGCATTCTTCTGTCGGTCTCGGTTTTTCGTTGGCATGTTGGTGGCTTCCAGACTAGGATGATTTGGTGAGGTGATTTCGACGCCTCGGGCATATGGTGACGACCGATGCCTCCCCTCGCGACACGCTCGCCCGTCCCGTTTTCCCGTCGATTTCTTGCGCGGATCGGTATTCATCGCTGTTCTCAGAAATGCCATTTCCAAGGGTGCGGTCGGAGCGGGATGAAGTCAAGAAACCCCTTACTAGGCCAGCGAATCCTGCAAGGCCACGCAAAACACATTCGAGTCCATTTGGAGGGGGTTATGGCTACGAACGCGCACGGTTCTCGAGAGACCGACGGGGACACCTGGCTATTTTCGCCCCCGTTTTTGGCAAGACCTGAAGCGTTCCGTATACGGTTCATGCCGGAGGAAACCGATGAAGATCGAGGTGCGATTGCGGGCGATTCTCGAGGAGCACGGCCTCTACCGCCACGGAATCCTCGCCGAGATGGAAGACCAGATCGGATTGAACCGCCATACCATCCGGCGGCTTCTCAACAACAACCTGCCGAAATCCCTCGAGATGCTTGGGGACATCTCCGATTGGCTGCAGAAAAAGGGTGTGCCGGCGGAGGATCTGCCGCAGGCCTTGTTGGATAAGCGTCCCGCGGAGCTGTGGAAGGCTGCGGCCACGCCGGGCAAGGTGACTTTCTATCTGGGTGAGTATCGCGAAACGAGAAGGGGTGCCCCCCTCATGCGATGGGTGTCGCTTCGCGATGCGGCGGTGCAGGCCAGGATCATCAGTCACCTCTCCACGCCCGGCGAGGTGGGTGGAAGCTGTCCCCTGCTCGCGACGGAGTACGTGCCTTTCCGGTTCACGATGCAGCACGACCGACGCAAGGGTCAGAAGACCGAAGGAAGGGGACGGAGGTTTGAGGAAGACGCCGAAAGCGCCCGGCGGGTCTTCCGGGCGATGCGCACCCGCAAGCCGCGCGGCACGTCGATCCTGATCGGCAGCCAACGCGTGAACTTTCTCCTGGAGGTGTTCGTGGCGAATCTCTTCGGCTGCCGCGCGTTTCCCGAGCGCGGGCGATCGTCGGTTCCGTTCTACCTCGTCTACCGAGAGGGCGATCGCGCGGTGGATAGCTGCTTCGGTGGACGAAAGGCACCGCCCGGCTACAAGGGCAAGCCCGTTCCCGGGACGTACTATTTAGAAAAGAACCGAAAATGGGTTTGCTGCCCGTGGGAGGCCGACAAGCAAGACGCGGGTATCGTCATCGTTCTTCATGATCCGGGTTCCGGAGCGCTGGAGATCGCCGCGTTCGGCTTCTCCGGCCGTGCGACGGAGATGGTGGGCAGGCAGCTGCTTCGTAAGGACGATCCCTTCTGGCATGGGCACGCCGAGACGAAGGACAAGAACGTCGGCGTGTACGTCTGCAAGATGGCCTTGTCCAAACAGGACGACGATGGCGGCGAAACGGCGCTTGACGCATCCAAGTGTGAGATCGTGCCCTTGGATGCGGATATGCTGCGGACGCAATTGGAGTGATCGGATTTCGGATCGATCCGGGAAGTGAGAACACCCAGGGCGCAAGGTGGAATCTCGTCCCCCGCGAACGCGAGGAACGGTGCTCGCTTCCGTCTATCCGTCTCGGACGGGTTCCGCAGGCGTCCAGCCCTTCGGGTAGAGCACGTACATGTACTTCTTCCCGTGTACGCCTCGGGCGCCGAGCAAGATCCGCCACGGCTTCCCGTCGGCGGGTGGCAACAGGAACTGTTGCGAGGAGACCACGAACGACCCATCCGGACGGGTGAGCGGCGGCGTCACGGGATTGTTCAACTCCTGCCAATGGAAGTAGTCCTCGGAGTAGACGATACCGATGTGGTCGTTGTCGCGGTCGGTCTTGGCGACGCCGTTGTGACAGGCCGCGTACCATCGGCCGTCCCAACGGACCGGCTGGCACCAGTTCAGGTTTCGGTTTCGCGTGAGCCAGGCGGACGCATCCTTCGGAGCCAGGCACAGGTTGCGGAGCTTCCACGGGCCGGTAATGTCCCCTTCGCTCTCCATGACGGTCATGCGCGACCATGTGCCGTTGCCGCGCCACTGAACGAGCGCACACCACACCCCATCCATCTTCCGGAAGTCGCGGACATACATGCCCACGGGCGGGTCCTTGGGGCCGGGTAGGATCTCGGCGTTGTGGAAGGCGTCATCCGTGTGGATGGTGATGATCGGGTTGCCGGCATACTGTTTCCAGTGGACGAGATCCTCGGAGAACCACAGGCCCGCCGCCCGCAAGCCCGGCGTGCTGGGTGTGACGTCGTCGCCGACGGTGGCCATCACCCATCGCTTGTGATCCGCGTCTCGTGTCAGGGCGGTGACGAACGCCCGCCTCCCCTGCCAGTCCGACTCGATCCGATTGAGCACCGGATTGGCGGGATGGTCCTTCCACGTGAACCCCCCGTCCGCGGTCTCGGCCAGGGCGGTGGCGATGCTGCCCCCTCCCGAGCCGTCGGTCGAGTAGAGCAGCCGTTCCAGCTTGCCCTGGCGATCGAAGAGCAGGCCCTGCGGTCGGACGCGCCTGTCCCCCGTCATGGTCACCGGGTTCTCAGCGCGGACCGGGACGCACGATTCGCCGAAGGCGGGCGGATACCGGTCGGCAAGGCGTCGGATGCGAGGATCGTTTACGCGGAGGATCGCCACCTGGTCATCGCTCTGGGCGGTCACGTAGATGTAGCCCCGTTGGTAGACCAGATCGTGTGCGTTGCCGCGAGAGACCTTCTTGGCTCCGCCCTTCCTCGTATACCTCTTTTTGCCGTTCACCTTGGCGAAGCCCGTCGGGAAGACCTCCTGGCTCTCGAACGCTGCCAGGACGATCGGCTGCCGAGGGTTTGAGACATCCAGCGCCTGGATCGTTCTCCCTCCGGCGGCGAAGAGCACGTCGCCGGCCCGCTCCAGGCCACAGGGCTCGGCCGGGAAGTCCAGCACGCAGACCGTCTTGAGCTCATTCGGGTTGCGAAGGTCGATCGCCGCAAGGGTATTTGCCTTGTTGCAGGCGATGAGGGCGTGGTGGCCGTGGACGACGACGCGGTTGGCGCCGTTCAGTCGCTTATCCGCGATGGCCCCCGCGGCCTGCCATTTCTCGACGGGCAGCAGGTCGCCCGTCTTTGGGTCGGCCACCCGATAGAGGCGGACCTTCCGCGGGCTGAGGTCGCGCTGATCGACGATGACCACCCAGTCTTGATAGCGGGCGATGTCGTGCGGGGAGACGATCCCGCCGCGCTCGCGGGTATTCAAGGCGCCGGCCGGCTTGGGCGTCGCGGGTCGGCTGACGTCGACGGCGCCGATCCAACCGGACTTGTTCGCATACAGCACGTGGTCGTCCCACAGGATCATCCCGTTGATGGCGTAGATTCGCGGTCGATCCCGGAGTCGCTCGCAGATGTGGGTCTTGCGAGGTTGCGCGACGTCGAGCGAGAAGAAGTCGCGCGATCCCACCAGCAGGTGTTGGCCGTGGACGAGCACCGTTTGGGCGTCGTCTTCCGGGTGACGGATCGACCATACGACCTCGGGGCGCTTGGGGTCCTTTACGTCGAGGACGGCGATCGTGCCGCCCTTTCCGGGGACGAACATCAGCGACCCTCGGACCTCAACGTCGTGCGGGCGGGCAAGGGCGTTCGGGTCGCGGAGAACGGAGACAATTGAGAATGGCGCTGCCGCCTGGCAGGCCGACCCGATAGCAAGCAAGGCCGGCACCCAGAGGTTCAACGCGGAGACCGTGTGCCGAGACGTCAGACACGTCATGGATAGAACTCCTTCGGCAGGCCCGGGCTATCCCCCCATGCATAGGAGCGTGCCGTTCTTCAGCGAGAGAAACACGTTGCCGTATGCGGCCGCGAGACCGTCGAAGACGGGTTCGCCCTCGAGCTTGCGCTCGGTCAGGCGTTTGCCGTCCGCGACCGAGTAGACCCGAAGCACGGATTCGTGGGGGTCGGGATTCGTGGGGTCCTTCGGGCGTCCCGACTTCAGCTCGATCACCAAGGCCTCGTCGAGCCAGCCGGCCACGAGCAGCTTGTTCCCGGCCAGGACCATCGCGCGGGGCTGAAGCTTCTCGTCCTTGGCCCAGTCGGGGTCGCCTTTCTTTCCCTTGGTCTTCGCGGTGATGGTCGTGCCGAGCGGGAAGAAGTCCTCTCGATAGCGGGTGAACTTCTGATGGAAGTGGCCGACCTGGTTGAACTCCTTGTACTTGCCCCTGCGGCGGCGCTTCAGCCCGGTGTAGGGGTTGTGGACCGAGTAATTCCGCTCACCGTCGAAGGCGATAAGCTGTCCTTTGCTTCCCCTGGCGCTCCAGCCCTGCCGATGAAACCAGCTATCCTCCAGCAAGCCGGTGGTGGCAATCAGCAGACCCGGGCGACGCGTCAGCTTGAGGTCCTTGTCGAAGCGGGTCCCCCGCATGTTCAGGGTGACCCCGTCGGAGACCAGGATGTCCGGGAGCAGCCCGCGACCGTATTCCTTGCCCCAGAAGCCGGAAGCCAGGATCCGATCGTATCTCTTCTCGCCCGTCCAGACATCCAGGCCATACAGGCGGATCCCACCGTCGAGGTTGGTGGAGCGACCGGCCGCGAAGTAGACGACGTTCTCTTGCACGAGAACGGCACCGCTGACGGGCCAAGGGGACTCGAGCCGGTCGTCGGCGCCGATCCGACGCTCGATGCGGGAGATCTTGAATCGCCATGCCAGCTTGCCGGTCTTGGCGTCGAGGCAATACACGGAGCCGTCGCCACAGCCGAAGACGCATAACCCCTTGTAGATGGTGGGCGGCGAGTCGATCGGGCCGTTCGCCAGGAATTGCCATCGCGGCCGGCCGGTGTTGCGATCCAGGCAGTGCAGCGCGTAGGCGTCCTTGTCGGCGACGTACACGCTATCGGCCGCGACGACGGGCGCGGTGATCGTCCTGCCGATTTCCCGCTCCCATCGTCTCGTGAGCCGTTTCGGCACGTGGCATTCGGTTGAAGCGCTGCGAGAGATGTTGCCGCGATACGCAGGCCAGTCCTTGGAGTTGCCGTAGGTTACGGGAGCGGACTTCTCGCCGACGGTGAGGATCGTTTCGTCGCTTTGCCGTTGGGAGACCGGAGCGAATGCAGGACCCTTCTCGACGACGGGCGCGATCTCGACATCCTCCAGCGAATTCCTTTCGCTCAGTGCGAACAACCCGTTGATCTTGGAGGCGTGGTAGCAGCGGCACGTATCGGGCGGGACGTAGACGTACCCGTTCGCCGGCATGATCCCATACTGACAGATGCCACGGACCCATTGATTGGTGGCGTATTCCTTCGTGGTGGGATCGACGACCTGGATCCCGCTATGGCCGATCAGGATGTACCGCTCGGTGGCCTTGTTGCGGTAGCAGCGATGGTGGTGCTGGTTGTGGGCGAACGGCAGGAGATCGGTGATCTTGCCGGTGCGGACGTCGAGGCCGACGGCCGTCCTCGCGCTGTTCAGGAAATCGCTCTTGGGGATGTCGATCCCGGTGGTGAGGATACCGTCGCGATTCCGCTTGCTCTTTCGCCAGATGGACTTGGTCATCGGCGCGGTCCAGACCTTCTCGCGGATGGCGAAGAGGTCGCCCGGCGAGCCGAATCCGATCGCCCCTTTGTTCTCCCAGAGTCGCTTGCCGGTACGAATCGAATAGGCACAGAGCCGGTTCCATTTCAGGATCATCACCACGTCGTC
>CAZKCX010000327.1:0-7623 GCA_964550865.1 uncultured Planctomycetales bacterium | reverse complement strand
GCCGAAGTCCCACCATCCCCGCCACTGACCCGGCAGGTACGCCGGATGGTACGGCCGATAGGGCGCGGGGCCGATCCACAAATCGTAGTGCAGTCCCTCAGGAATCGGCGGCGTCTCCTTCGGACGGTCGCCGGGCGCCTGCCCCCCGCCACACCAGACATGGACCTCGCGGACCTCGCCGACGGCCCCCGCTCGGACCAGCTCCACGACGCGGCGGTAGTTCTCGCGAGCGTGGATCTGAGTCCCCATCTGCGTGGCGAGCTTCTTCTTGGCTGCGAGCTCCGTGACCTCGCGGGTCTCGTAGACGGTATGCGTCAGCGGCTTCTCACAGTACACGTGCTTGTCCGCGCGGAGGGCCGCCGTCGTCGCCGGGGCGTGCGTGTGGTCCGGCGTGGAGACGACAACGGCGTCGATCCCCTTCTGATCCAGCATCCGACGGAAGTCGACGTGGAACTTCGCCTTCGGGTGCGCCTTGCGTGCCTTGGCCGCCGCGCGCTCATCGACGTCGCACAGCGCTACGATACTCTCTCCCGCCACGCCGGCCAGATTGGCGCCGCCCCGCCGACTACACCCGACCACAGCGATATCGAGCTTCTCATGGGCGGCGTAGGTCGTGGTTGACTTCGCCCACAACGGCGTCCGCGATACCATCGCCAACCCCGTCGCCGCCGCAACGCTTTCTCCAAGAAACTGCCTTCGCGTCGTGCGCTTGCTCACACCGTCCTCCCTTCACGTCAGGACCATGAACGGACTCGACCACCATAGAGTGAGCATACTCCCGCCGTCGGATCGTCGCCAGTCTCTCCGCGACGCACAAGGCCTCGGGCGCACGAGCGCGCCGTTTGTCGGCGCCGGCGCGTCGATGCTATGATGTTCCCCGTTTCACGCGAAGTCTAAGGAGGCATGCCATGAACGAACTCGCCGACCGCAGTGCGGTGGAAGCCGCCGTCCGAAACGCGCTCGACACCGCCGACATCTTCGATATCCACACGCATCTGTTTGCCCCGGAGTTCGGCCCGCTGATGCTGTGGGGCATCGACGAATTGTTGACGTTCCACTACATCGTCGCCGAGTTCTTCCGCGCCGCCGGCGACGAGATCGACCACGACCGGTTCTGGGCCCTGTCGAAATCCGAACAGGCCGACCTGATCTGGGAGCACCTCTTCGTCCGCCGGTCGCCCATCAGCGAGTCTTGCCGCGGTGTGCTACGGTGCCTGAAGGACCTGGGCGCCGAACCCTCGCATCGCGATCTTGCCGAATACCGCAAGGTCTTCGCCGAGACGGACGCCCGAGCGCACCTCGGCCGCGTGCTCGATCTCACCCGCGTCCGCAAGATGATCATGACGAACGATCCGTTCGACGAGACCGAACGACCCTACTGGAAGGAGGGATTCGCGTACGACGAGCGGTTCCTGCCGGCACTGCGAATCGACACGCTCCTGGTCGAATGGCCTCGCGCGTGCAAGACCCTCTCCTCTCTCGGCTACGACGTGCAGGACGATCTCTCGGGGAAGACACTCGAGGAGGCTCGCCGATTCCTGGACGAATGGATCGGCTTGATGAAGCCGGTCTACCTGGCCGCCTCGTTGCCGCCGAGCTTTCGGTATCCGGACGATTCGGCCGGCTCGCGGCTGCTGGAGAGATGCGTGCTCCCGGCCGCGGCGGACAACAACCTCGCCATGGGCATCATGATCGGCGTGCGACGCGGCGTGAATCCGAAGCTTCGGCTTGCGGGCGATGCGCTCGGCTCGGCCGACATCGCATCGATCGGCAACCTGTGCTCGGCATTCGGGGAGAATCGATTCCTGGTCACCGCCCTCGGCCGCGAGAACCAGCACGAGATAGTCGTCACCGCCCGGAAGTTCCCGAACCTGCACATCTTCGGCTGCTGGTGGTTCGTCAATGTGCCGAGCCTGCAGGAGGAGATCACGCGGATGCGGATCGAGCTGCTGGGCCACACCTTCACGCCGCAGCACTCCGACGCCCGGGTCCTCGAGCAACTCATCTACAAGTGGCATGATGCGCGGGTCATGCTGCAACGCGTGCTCACCGATAAGTACGCCCTGATGGCCGAAACCGGCTTCGCCGTCACCGAGGAGCAAATCCGCAAGGAAGTGGCCGATCTGCTTGGCGGATCGGCGATGCGCTTCATCGGAGCCTGAGCCAACGCGGCACGGCTCCAAACTCGCTGACATAGGCTTCCTGAATACTGGCCGGGGGTCGAGTCAGGAGAGATCCTGGGATGCATGTTTGGGATCGCTGCCGCCCGATGGGACCTCCGTTTCAGCAGAGCTCATTTCGTACTGGACCGCCAGGTTAGTCGTGGTTAACATAATGGGAGGTAGGGACGAGATGCCGGCCCCCAGGGTCGAAACGGAGGAGGGCTAGCACAATTCAGAGACCAACTCGGACGGCTTGGGCGGACGTCGCTTGTCCGGCATTGTCAAGAAGACTTCGTCTCGAGCCCGAACATAATCACCGAACAGAATCGGCGCGGACCGCGTCGTCGTATACACCTGGAATCGTTTCGCGGAGAGGAAACTGATCATGACTAGCTCAAGACGTCTTCCAGTGGCATGGTTGAGTGTATTGACGGTGTGCCTGATGGCCGCACCCGCGATGGCGGCGGAGGCAGGGACTGATTTATCCTACGCCCGCGTCTATGCGGCCAGGGTCCAGGCCGAGGCGGGACAGACACTCGCGGACCTCGAGCAGATCGCACGGACGCAGGGCTCGATCGAGGTCATCGGGTTCACGGCCGAGGCCGGTCCGAGCCGACCCAGCAGCCGGGTTCTCGTCAACGCGGGCGAAGCCGGTCTTGGCTACCCTGGCTTCTCGGTCCGTGCGCAAGCGATGCTTGCCAAGCAGAAGGCCGCCGGCAAGCTGGAGGCCAGCTCCGATGGCACCAGTGCGACCTCACAAGTCGACTTCAACGGAAAGCAAGCGGTGATGAACTGGTCGCTTCCCACGACGAAGGGCGAGCCGTTATCTGTCTCCGCGACGGTGGACGGTGAGCCCCTCGCCACGACAACGATTCACCCCATGGGGGCGAAGGCCGGGTCTTCGCTGCCGGACGTCATCACGACCACCGTAGCCGAGAAGAACCTGACCATTGTCCAGGTCTTCGAGTACCTCGAAGGCCAGCCGGCACCGGTCGAAACAGCTCCCATTGCGCCGGAAGCCCCCATCATTGCTCCTCAAGCCGCCGCCGGTGGGGAGGCCCCACTCACGGACGAGGGCTTCGTCGTGACTGAACAGGCGGTCTTCGACAGCGATCTGACGGGACTAAGCTGGAGCTGGGATACCAAGTGGTGGCCCGGCGACAACGAAGAACCGGGCGGCTTTCCCGTCCAAATCCGCATTCTCATGGGCGTCGGGGCCGATATCAATTCGCACATCCAAGGGGGATTCGGCCTCGAATACGTGAGCAGCCTGATGCAGGCCGGCGCCGCGACCGGCGATCTGGCGATGGACTTCGGCGCGGAGCTGTCTGCACAGGGGGCGCTCGACCTCGGAATCGTCGATCCGATCACGTTCGACATCCCCTACATTCCGCAGTTCGACCTCCGCGTCTACGATCAGGCGACGTTCAACTCCTTCCTGCTCGATACCACGGTGGAGATCTCTGACGCAACGGGTCGGCAGCGGATCGTGGAAGTGGACATCGTCGATCTCGTCCTCGCGGATCTGATCGATATCCCAGGGCTGGGTGGCGGCATCACGATTGATGGGGCCCTCTCGGCTACGGGGACGATGACAGCCGAGTCGATATCCATGACCGACGGCAACGTCTTCACCGCCGAGGGACAAGCGCTCCCGGTAACGATCGGTCCTGAGGGCTACCAGACCGCGGCCAGCTACAATGAGGACTTTGAAGGCCAGGCCACGCTGATCGCCTACCCTGTGATGTATATCGAGCTGCTGTGGTGGACATGGGACCTGCCCGTCTTCGACCTGCCGTGGGACATCATCTCCGGGCCGATCGACTTGGATTTTTCGAACTCGGGCCTCGATTTCCCACGCCCCATGCTCAGCTTGACGCTGACCATCAAGAACGGAGATGCGGGCACAGTCATTCTTGATCCCGAGCCGGCCGATCCTTGTGCCATGGAGTATCCTGCCGGAGCAACCGTTACGCTGGAGGCCGTGCCCAACCCCGGCGAGACATTCGGGTGGTGGGAGATCTACGATCCCAACTACCCAAGCGACCGCAACCACGCAGTCGAGGACCACAACCTGGTCACGCAGATCGTCATGACCGACGACCTGGAGGTCCGGGCCGTATTCGAGTGCGGCTCCGCCATGGGTGGTCTGCTCCCGATGGTGGGCGTGCTGTGCGGTCTGCTGGGACTCGTCGCCTACCGAAGGAGGCGATAGCTGGACCTATCCGCTCGGGCGTTGCCGTCGGCCAAGATTACCGCGGATGGTCGATGCAAGAGAAGGATTTGATCAGGGCTGGTCGCCGACCGCGGCCGGCCCTTTTCGCTTCGGGCCCCGCGTGTATACTGTCGTGCAACATCGCCGTCGGACAGTGCCGCTCGATGTCGCAGTTCGGACGTGAGTCCTACACCCGATCTCTACGAGGGCTCCCCCCATGCGCATCACACTTGTGCTCACCCCGATGACGGACGAACACCTCCACCTGGCCGCCCAGGTCGGCGCCACCGATGTGGTACGGCGCTATCGCGGCGTCGACCTCGACGAGCTGGCCGGCCGGCAAGACTACGTCAAGACGTTCGGTCTGCGGATCTCCGTGGTCGAGGGCTACCTGCCCATGGACCGGATCAAGCTGGGCAAGCCCGAGCGCGAGGAAGAGATCGAGGACATGCAAGCCCTGATCCGCAACATGGGCAAGGTCGGCATCGAGGTCCTCTGCTACAACTTCATGGCGGGCAGCGATTGGTCTCGCACGGCATTCGATATCCCCGAACGCGGCGGGGCGCTCGTCAGCGGGTTCGACGCCGAACGAGCCGACCAACTGGCCATCGACGACGTCGGGCCCATCACCGAAGAGGAGCTATGGGCCAACCTCGAGTACTTCCTCAAGGCCGTCGTCCCCGTCGCGGAGCAAGCGAACGTCAAGCTCGCCCTGCACCCCGACGACCCGCCCATCTCGCCCCTCCGCGGCGTGCCGCGAATCATCACGAGCGTTGAGGCGTGCGAGCGAGCCTTCGCGCTCGTGCCCAGCCGCGTCAACGGCCTGTGCTTCTGCCAGGGCTGCTTTCTCGAGATGGGGCTCGACCTGTTCGAGACGATTCGTCGGCTGGCGGAGCACATTCACTACGTCCACTTCCGCGACATTCGCGGAACCGTCCGGAAGTTCGTCGAGACGTTTCACGACAACGGGCCGACCGACATGTTCCGCGCGATGCAGACCTACAAGGAGATCGGGTTCGACGGACCGATGCGACCCGACCACGTGCCCCAACTCCTCGGAGAGGAGCGGGGTCTGGCCGGGTATACCATGCTCGGCCGACTCTGGGCCGTCGGCTATATGCGCGGCCTGATCGACGCAGTCGAGAGCACCAGCCCGTAGGCGCACGCCGCCCAACCGTCCGGACGCTTGATGCCCCCCCCTCCCGGCGGTATCGTCTCGGCCGTGTCCGAGAGCAAGGGTTTCATCAAGCACATCCCGATCGTCAGCGGCCTCACGTTGGTATCGCGGATGCTGGGTCTGATTCGCGATGCCGTCTTCGCGGCCGCCTTCGGCGCCGACTGGGAGGCGGCCGCCTTCGCCATCGCCTTCATGATCCCGAATCTGTTCCGTCGCCTGTTCGGCGAGGGAGCCTTATCGTCCGCCTTCATCCCTGTCTTCAGCGAGGCCTATCACGCCGGCGACGAACGCCAGGCAGCCCGTCTGGCGGGAACGGTCCTGCTCGCCACGGTCCTGATCGTTGGCGTGCTGGTCATCATCGGGGAGGGGGTGGTCTTCGGCATCCGGCCATTCGTCGAACAGACCGAACGGAACACGCTGACGCTTCGCCTGACGGCCATCATGCTGCCCTACGCCGTTCTGGTCTGCGCGGTCGCGCTGCTCGGGGGTCTGCTGAACGTGCTCAGCCACTTCGCCGCGCCGGCGGCCGCTCCCATCGTCCTGAACGTCGTCATCATCACCGCGATCGGCTTAGGCCATGCGTACGTTCCCGCGGGGATTCCGTCGCAGCTTGCCTGGGTCTGCGTGGCGGTCGTCGTCGCCGGCGTGCTCCAGCTCATGATGCAGTGGGCGGCGGTCCGTGCGAAGGGCTTTCGTATCCGCCCTGCCCTGGAGCTCCGCGATGAGCGGGTCAAGAAGGTTGCTTCGCTCACGGGGCCGATGGTCCTCGGCCTGGCCGTCGTGCAGATCAACGCCCTGGCGGACGCCCTGATCGCGTACTGGTTCGTGCCGCACGGCGGGGCGCCGCAGAAGCTCTACCTCGCCCAGCGGCTCTATCAATTCCCCTTGGGCGTGTTCCTGATCGCGCTGGCGACGGCGATCTACCCGCAGTTCAGCCGCATGACGGCCCGGCGCGACATGGCGGGGTTCGGCGAGAGCATCATCCGCGGACTGCGCATGGTCTTGTTCATCGGTCTGCCGGCCTCGATCGGGCTGATCCTGATGCGCGAGCCGCTCGTCGCCCTGCTCTTCGAGCGGGGGCGATTCCTGGCCGACGACACCGCCCGGACGGCATCCGTTCTGCTGTACTATGCGATCGGGATCTGGGCATACGGTCTGCAGATGATGCTCGCGCGCGGCTTCTATGCCCTGCAAGACAGCAAGACGCCCGTCAAGATCGCCATGGCGATGGTGGCACTGAACCTCGCCCTGAACCTGATTCTCGTCCACACACTCCCCGAACCCCAAGAGCGTGGCTTGGCGCTGGCGACCGCGATTTGCGCGGTCATCCAATCGGCCCTCCTCGCGACGATCCTGGCGCGGCGCGTCGGGAGTCTGCCCTGGGCGGACGTCCGCGGCCAGGCGTTTCGCGTCGCCGTCGCCAGCACCATCATGGCGGCGGCGTGCCTCGGGGCATCGCGCATCGCCGGAGCCGGTTCGGCGGCGCAGGTCGGGGCAATGCTGGTCGGGGGGTTGGTGAGCTACGGACTGGCGAGCTGGCTGTTGCGGATCGAGGAGCTGCGAGACTTGCTGCGACGAACGTAACGTCGTCTACCTCGCCTTGCCGCGGCAAAGGCTCGTCGGAAAGCACTGATGATGCCATCCGCCGTCGGCGAGGATCGTCGTGTTCGTGATGAACGACGCGTCATCGCCGGCCAGGAACCGGATGACCTTGCCCATCTCCTCCGGCGTCCCCCAGCGCCCGAGCGGCGTCATGTCCTTGCCGAAGCGGGTAATCTCGTCGGCGTGCTCGAACGTGTCCGAGTGCTTGCGGCTGATCTCGGTATCGATCGCGCCGGGCTGGAGGCTCACGACGCGGATGTTCTCCGGGCCGAGCCGAACGGCCATGTCGTAGGTCATGGCATCGATCGCGCCCTTGCAGGCGGTGTAGACCAGCCCGTAGCCCGTCCCCCGCATCGCATTGATGCTCGATACGTTGACGATGACACCGCCGCCGGCTTCGATCATATGGGGGACGGCAAACTTGGCGGCGAGGAAGTAGCTCGTCAAGTTCGTCGCGACGACGCGGT
>CAZKCX010000326.1:0-7656 GCA_964550865.1 uncultured Planctomycetales bacterium | reverse complement strand
CCCGCGTTCCTCGCCACCGCCCGCGGGCGCAGACAGCGCTCGATGGGGCTGTGGAGCGACGGCGTGCCCGTGCGGGAGCTTCTCATTACCGACAGCCCGTAGGCGTGGCGCTTCCGTCGGTCCGGCCTGGCCTCGATCCGCACACTATCCGTACCGGTGGATGCGCGTTTGTCGTCGGGAAGCAGCCGGGCACGCGTTGAGATTCCGCTGGCATGCGCCATAATGGTTGGCTCGTTCGAATGCTCGGAGGCCTGGGGTATGCCGTATCCCATCCAGCTCGTCTTGGACGGCGTGCGATGCCTCGTCGTGGGCGGCGGCAAGGTGGCGGTGCGGAAGGTGCGAGCCCTTCGGCGGGCCGGCGCCGTGGTGCACGTGGTCAGCCCGCGCTTCGAGGAGGAGCTTCTCCAGCGGGACGACATCACTCGACACGAAGGGCCGTATCGTTCGGAGCTCCTAGCCGAGATGAAGCTGGTCATGGTCTGCACCGACGATCGCGAGCTGAACGCCCGCGTGTGCGAGGAGGCCCGCGCGGCGGGTGTGCTCGTCAACGTGGCGGACGACCCCGCGCATTGCGACTTTTACGTTCCCGCGGTCGTGCGGCGGGGTCCGATCCAGGTCGCCATCGGCACCGGCGGGGCGAGCCCGGAGCTGGCCGCCACCGTGCGCAGGCAGGTCGAGGCCTCCGTGCCCGAGTTCCTCGGGGCGATGGCCGAGCAGTTGCGAGAACTGCGTCCCGTGGTGAAGGCGCGAATCGGCGACCAGGCCGATCGAGCGGCGGTCTTCGCGGCGTTGTGCGGCGAGGATTCCATCGCACGATTTCAATCGGAGGGCCAGAGCGCGTGGCGCGCCTGGGCGGAGGAAGTGGTGAACCGCGCGAGCAACGAGTGATCCGAACCGTCGCGGCCGCGCATCCGACCCGGCGACGCCGAGCACAAACCCGCATGCCTTCCAAGCCGAGCCATCCCGACCAGGCGAAGCATTCAGGTTCCACGTCGGCGCGGTCTACGTTCGTGGGTGTGGCCTTTGCCGTCGTCGTCGTTGCGGTGTTGGCCTTTCTGGTGAGCGAGTCCGTCCTGGCCACGGTCATCGTCCTGGCGGACGGGGCGCTCGCGGCGATCGTATGGGGCGCGGCCATCGGTGTGGGGTGGTGGCTGGTGACGGGTCTCGGACTATCGATCGCACCGCTTCGATGGCAGATCACTCTGGCGGCGGGCATCGGCATCGGTCTGATGTCCGGTCTGGTGCTGCTGCTGGGTTCCGTGGGTTTGCTGCAGCGCTGGCTTTGGGTGGTCTTGTTGGGATTGATGGTGATTGCCGGCGTCGCTCGGGCGGGGTTGTACGCCTCGCAGCGGCCGCGAGGATCGCGGGAAGCGCAAGGCGGCACATGGCGGCCGGTGCATCTGCTCTGGGTGCTCGCTGCGGGTTTTCTGGCGATCGGTCTCTTGGAGGCCACGGTACCGCCGGGGCTGACGTGGGGGGACGAAGCGCGTGGGTACGACGTCTTGGAGTATCACTTCGGCGGTCCGAAGGAATATTGGCTTGCCGGGCGTGTGTTGCCGCTGCCACATAACATCTACACGTACTTCCCGCAGAACGCGGAGATGCTCTACCTGCTCGCTTTCGTCCTGCGGGGAGGGCCGTTCGAGGGGATCGAGCTTGCACAGATGCTCAACGCGTCGCTGGCGATCTGGGCGGTAGCCGCCGCCTGGCTGGCCGGCAGGGAGCTGGGGCCCAGCTCCGGCGTGGTCGCCGGGGTGTTGGCGGCGACGTGCCCATGGCTGACGTACCTGAGCGGGGTGGCGTACGTGGAGAACGGGCTGCTCTTCTCCGGTACGCTGGCGATGGCGGTCCTCGTTCGCTTGTGGCGCAGGCAGGACGAGCCCATCGGGACGTGGCTCATCGTGGCGGGAGTGCTGGCGGGGATTTCGTGCGGCTTCAAGTACTCGGCCATCGCGATGGTCGCGCTGCCGCTTGCGTTGGTGGTGACGTGGCGACCGTGGCCGAGCGGGATGGATCGCAGCAGGGGTGTAGCTCTGTTGGCGTCCGGGGGACTATTGGCCTTTTCGCCGTGGGTGACACGGAATACGCTTTGCGCGGGCAATCCCGTGTTCCCCCTGGCGCATCGCGTGCTGGGCTGGCGTGGCGGCCTGTGGACCGAGGAGCTGGCCGCGCGGTGGGACCGCGCCCATTCGGCTCCGCCGGATCAGGCCGACGTCTCCGGCCGCGTGCAGGCTATGGTGTCTTCCGTCTTCGCCCAGCCGAAGTTCGGCGTGGGGATATTCGTCGCCGCCGGGCTGGGTGCCCTCGTGGCGATTCGGCGGAGGCGCGGACTGGTTGGAATGTGCTTGCTTGTCCTCGGCGTGCAGCTCGTCGTGTGGGCGGGGCTGACGCATCTGCTGTCCCGGTTCGCCGTACCGCTCATCATCCCGCTGGTGGTCCTGTCCGCGGCGGCGTGGCCGCATGAGGCGACCTCCAATTGGCGTTCAGCGGGACGAATCGCAACGGTCCTTATCGTACTCATCGGGGCGGGCATCAATCTTGTCTACGTGGGGAGGCTCTACTATGATCACACCCGCGATCCGCGGGGCGTGAAGCTGCCCTGGTTCGGCGCGGGGATGGAGGTGGCCAAGGCGGAGCCGGTGAACCGCCACACGGCGCGGACGGATACGTGCGTATGGATGGTGGGCGACGCGCGGGTCTTTTACGTCGCCAGGCCTTGCTTCTATCACGTGGTATTCAGCCGCAATCCGCTGGCGGAGTTCGCGCGGACCGATCCGACGGGGGAGGATTTGGCCGCATGGTTCCGCGAGCGCGGCGTGACCCATGTATACGTGAACTGGGCGGAGATCCGTCGGTTTCGCGGCCCGGGCAACTACGGCTGGCCCGACTCCATCGATGAGGGATTGTTCGCCGAGCTCCGACGGGCCGGCGCCCGGCGGACGCACGCGGAGCAGGACGCAAGAACGGGAACACTCTTCTATGAAATCCTCGAGGTGCCGCGCCTATGAGCCATGACATCGTCAACATCGGGATCTGCACCGTCGACGCGATCGGGCGGACCATCATGGAGGCCCCGCCGCCGGGTGGGCTGCGGACCTTCGACAACCTGACGGTCACCACGGGCGGGAACGCAATGAACTGTGGGATCGCCCTGGCGAAGATGGGCGTCGGGTGCGACGTGGTGATCAAGGTCGGCCGCGACATGCTGGGGGACTTCGTCATCAACGAGGCGAAGAAGTACGGGCTCGGCACCGAGGGCGTCGTGTACGACGAGGAGGGTACGACCACGCCGTTTACGTTCGTCTGCGTGTTGGCCGACGGGCAGCGGAGCTTCTATCACATCTGCGGGACCAACGGCACGCTCCGAAACGACGAGATCGACATGGCATACGTCAAGGCGCACCGCTTCTGCTTCGTGACGGGCACCATGGTCATGCCGACGTTCGACGGGCGGCAGACGGCCGACGTGCTCGCAGAGGCAAAGGGCGCGGGCCTCGTCACGCTCCTCGATACGGTCTACACCGACGATGCCGGCCAAGAGCAGTGGCGGTCGATCATCGAGCCCTGTCTGCCGCACCTGAGCTACTTCATCCCGAGTCAGCCGGAGGCGGCGGCCATGACGGGCTTGACGGACCCCTCGGAGATGGCCTGGTGGCTTCAGGACCATGGGTGCGACTCGGCCGTGATCAAGCTCGACGCGAGTGGGGCGTTCTGTCGGGAGGCGGACGGCACGGAGACGCTGGTGCCCGCGTACCAGGTGGATCAGGTCGTGGATACGACGGGGGCGGGGGATTGCTGGAGCGCCGGCTTCCTCGCCGGTCTGCGAGAGGGGACGAGCGTCCCCGAGGCGGCGGCGTTGGGCAACGCGACGGCCGCCCACGGGATTCAAGCGGCCGGCGCGAGCACGGGGATCGTGCCGATCGAGCAGATCCGCGCGTTTCAGTCGTCGACGCCGTTGCGTGCGTGACGCGTTCGTTGAAGAGAACATCCTGAAGGGGAGCATCTTTGCCGCCGGACGGCGACCGGCCTGAGGACAGGCCGGCTCGGAATGCGGGGGTTGTGCGACGAGACATGGAAATCGCTGGCCTTGCTGCAACGCGCGCATAGACAGGACGGGCTTCAGTCCGTTGCGAAGCCACGGCCTACGAGGCGGTGGGGTTTCACTTCTTTGGGCGAACGGTGAGGCACGTGAGCGTTCGGGGCGGCAGGCGGAACCGCACCGGCGTGGGCTTGCGCATGCCCGCCTGCGGGGGGACATCGAAGGCCTGGCGCCAAATCGGCTCGGCCGTTCTCTCTTCATTGTCGGGGACAGGGGCAACCACGTCTTCATACGCTCCCGGGGCCAGCTCCCTGAGGTTGGCGGTGATGGTCCGGGGGGAGTCGTCGAAGTTGTAGACGTGCACCTCGAGCGAGCGGGCATCGAAGCGCCGCACCAGCGCGGCGAAGTCCTCCCCCACGTCCTTCCACGTTACGGCGATACGGGGCCATACGGCCTCGACGGGCGCCGGACCGCCGAGGTACATCTGGCACAAGGCCGATTCGCTGGTCTGGAGCTTGTGGGCCGGATGATCGTTGGAGGTCACGCGCGGCTCGCTCTTGTCGTAGAACCAGTAGGTGAACGCGCCCCACTTGTCGTTGAGGCAGGAGCTGAGGTTCCATCCCAAGCGGGCGAGGTAGTCCTCGTCGCCCGTGACGTCCCAGCCCATGTAGAGCTGCGAGCCGACGGCGCAACGCGATTCGAGATACGCCCCCACGGTGAGCGGACGGTCGACGTGCCACAGCCGCTCGCTGTCGCGGTCCATCAGGACGTAGCTCTTGACGCCGTCGACCAGACTGTCGCGTATCCGCTCCGCCCAGTGACGCAAGGGCTCGTCGAATCGCTTGTCGCCCGTCGCCTGTCGGTAGAGCACGGCCACCAGCGCGAGCTGCTCGAAGAGCCCGGTGTAGTCCTCGTCGACGAGCTCCCCGAGCGTGCCGGCCGATGGAATGCCCTTGACGGACCAATCAAGGAGCGATTTCTCGAGCAAGGCCCGGATGGGCTCGAGGAACTGCCGATCGCCGGAGACGTGGTAGCAGCCGATGAGGTGGAAGAGCGTCGCCCGCATTGACGACATACGGCTGTGCGTTCCGATGGCGTCACCGGACGGCCACTGGACCTGTGACGGCAGCAGGCCCGCGATGCGATTCGCACCGTCGGCGGACCGCGCGGCCTCGACCCAGGTGCGGCCGTACTCGAGCATCACGCGCCGCGCTTCCGGGTCGTTGGTGGCCCACACGGCGTACATGGCCGGCTTGAGGGCCTTGGAGGACTGGGCGATGTCGAAGGGGCGGTCCTTCTCGCGGGTCACGGGCTTGAGCGTCCGGGGGTCGAAGCCGAAGTAGTCGCTGCGGAATTGGAGGTGGCCCTTCTCGTTTCGGCTGAGGAAGTGCTCGGCCATCGTCTCGACGGTTCGGCGACACCGCCGGAGCCACTTGGGGTTGGTGTGGTCGATAACGACCATGCGGGGCTGGCTGTAGCTGGTGTTCTCGGCGGCGTGCTCGACGTCGCTCAGGCGGTCGTAGCCGAATCGCTCGAGGAAGGGCCGGCTGTTCCAGACGCCGTCGGCCAGCAGCGTCAGCGAGCGGCGGACCTTGTCGTCGTCCTGGCCGAGCACCAAGACGGGCCAACCGCAGACGAGCTCGACGTCATCGCCGTAGCGCCCGCCGAACTGGCCGTCGGGTTGTTGGTGGTCGATCCAGTAGTAGGCCCAGTTGCGTAACCGGGCCATGCAGTCGCGTTGGGCGAGGGCCCACGCGGGGGCGTCGAGCTTCCTGTACCGCTCCGTCTCGCCGGTGATGCGCTTCAAGACCGCCTCATACGTCTGGGATTCCTCGATCAGGTCGAGGCGCTTCTGCAGCTGTTCCAGTCTTCGTCGCGCGAGGGCGGACGTCTCGGCCTTGGGCCTCAGCGATGCGATGGCACGGCGGACGGCTTCGGGATCATGACCCGCGTTGGCGGGCGTGGCGAGCAGGGGGGTATCTTCGATCGTCCGCCGGGGCTCGCCTTTCGCCGGGTGCACAGCCAGCTCGGCGATGTGGGCGAAGGCGTTGTCCGGTCGATGCGTGCCGAGGAGCCGGAGACGGATGCGATCCAGCCGGACGGTGGGGAACGTTACGCGGATGGTCTTGTCCTCGTTGTCTCTCACGCGTGCTAGCGGGTGCGCGCCGTCCCAGGTGTCTCCTAGACCGGCGTAGACGTCCATGTCCTTCAGTCGCAGCATGCCCTTCAGAGCGCTGGTTGCGAGGATTAGCGTGTCGACGCATCGTGGCGCGTCGAGCTTCACGACGACGTCGACCGGCAGGAGGGCAAGGTCGCCGGGTCCGGTGGACCACCACGTCTTGACGTCGCCGTCGACCATGCGGCCGACCTCGCGTTGCTCGCCGCGGATTCGGCTTTGCGCGGTGATCGTGGCTTGCCGTGCCAGATTGACGCGGTTGCCCGGGAGGGAGAGGGTCTCCCGTCCGACCTCCTCCATGGGTACGAGTTTCGCGGCGGGGTCGCGCGGGGCGACCATCTGATTCGTCTGGGGATCACCGAACGGGCCGGGCCAATCGGTGGTGGAGCCTTCGGCGATCCTGGTCACGACCATTCGGTCCTCGAACAGGTCGCCGCTGAAGACCTTGCCGTGGGCGATGAAGTGCGTCGCGCAGGAGGAGATCGGGCGGCCGTAGTCGTAGACCTCCTCGAGCTTGCCGTTGGCGGCATTGAGGCGGAGGAGCTTGGACGGTTGGGGCGCCCCGGAGGTCTCGCCGTAGAGGTAGCCGTTGAGGCAGGGGAGGTTCATCAGGTAGCGGTAGCCATACTTCGATAGATCGCATTGCCAGGCGATCTCACCGTCGGCGATGGCGTAAGCGGCGAGGGTCTTCCATGTGTCGCCGCTGTATTCCTTGCTCCAGCAGTTGCCGCTTCCGCAGATCAGCTTGCCGTCCACGTAGGTGAGCGTGTCTTTCTTGCCGTGCGGCAGACCCGTCTGTTCCCACAGCAGCTTGAGGTCGGTGTCGTAGACGCGGAGGGCGGAGTCCCATTCCGGCTTGCCGTACCATCGCGTCGCGACGTAACGCCCGTGGGCATCGTCGACCAAGACGGTGTTCCACGAGATGCAGACGTTGGGCGATTCCACGGGGACCTCCTTGAGGACCTCGCCGTCGGTCGCGCGGATCTTAAGCACCTTGCCGTCGCACTGGTAATAGACCAGGCCTCCTCCTTGATCCACGCACGGCGTCACGCCGCCCTTGCTGCGGCGCTCGACCCACCAGACGTCCTCGCCCGTCTCGCCGGAGAGGGCATGGAGCCCGTTCTTGCAGGAGAGGAGCAGGAGCTTGGAGCCGTCGCCGCGGACGAAGTAGGAGTAGCCGAAGAAGTACGCCCCGGGCTGATTCGCCTCGCTGGTCCAGGCGAGCTTGCCGTTGTCACGGAACAGGGCCTTCGTGCGGGCCTTCTTGTGCTCGTGGGCGACGACGAGCCATGCGCCGTCCTTTCGCTGGAAGACCAGCGGTGTGCTGTCGTACGTGAACGTGAAGTCGTACGTGCGGATCTTCTGGAAGGTGTTCACGTCGAAGGCCACCACGGCCGGCGCATCGGCGGTCCGCTTGACGTCCTTCAGCCGCGAGTGGTCC
>CAZKCX010000325.1:0-7666 GCA_964550865.1 uncultured Planctomycetales bacterium | reverse complement strand
CATGCTTGTCGCGGCGTAGCATAGCGAAGCCGGATTGGCCGTGAACCACGAACGGGGGTCCCGGTTCCCCGATGCAGGAGATGCAGCATGACGAAGCCGTCGTCCGGCGAGGGACAGCAGAAGACGGCGCGGGAGATCCTCGATGAGATTCACGGCCGGCTCGCCATCCACCGCGGCCAAGAGGTCGATCGCGAGGAGTACCTCGACTACATGACGTTCCGGTCGAACCGCCGCCCACTCTTCACCGAGCTGTTCGGGCCGCTCGTCGGGCTCAAGGAGGAATGGGTCGCCGAGGGGGCGACGCCGCAGGAGCTCGATTTCTCCGCCTTCCGATTTCGACAGGCGCGAGCCGGTGGCGTACCCGTCCACACCGGTTGGATCGGCGGCGACGCGGAGGAGATCCTCGAGCAGACCGAGGAATACCTGATCGTCCGCGATCGTCAGGGGCGGGTCTGCAAGCTCTTCCCCCACGCCGCCACGCTGGCCCATCCGATCGAGTACCCCGTCAAGACGATGGCCGATTGGCTCCGCCTCAAGCACCACTACGCGTTCAGCGAGGAGCGCTTCGGGCCTGAGTGGGAGCGCGTTGCGCGCGAGCACCGCGACGCGGGGCGGGTCGTCACCGTGGCCATCCCCGGCGGGTTCGACGAACCTCGGTGCCTGATGGGCGAGGAGGCCGTCTGCGTGGCCTACTATGATCAGCCCGAGATGATCCGCGACATGCTCGAGACGATCGGCGAGACGGCCTACCGCGTGCTCGATCGCGTCTCGTCGGCAGTGCCGATCGACGCGCTCTTCGTGCACGAGGACATGGCGGGCAAGAGCGGACCGCTGGCGGGACCGGAGCAGGTCCGCGAGTTCATCGCACCGTACTACCGTCGAATCTGGGACGTGCTCCACGCCCGCGGGGCGCGGGTCTTCATGCAAGACTCGGACGGGAACATGAACGCGGTCATCGAGGCGTTTCTCGACGCCGGCGTAAACGCGATGCATCCGTTCGAGCCCGCCGCCGGCATGGACATCGTCAAGACGCGGGAGACCTACGGCACGCGGCTTGCCTTCGAGGGCGGCATCGACAAGCACGTCCTGCGTCGAGGCCGAGAGGCGATTGTGGCCGAGCTGGAGTACAAGGTCCCGCCGATGGTCGCCTCGGGCGGCTGCGTCTTGAGCCTCGACCACCGCATCCCGAACGGCACCCCGCTGGAGGCCTACCGCTTCTACATCGAGAAGGTCTGGGAGATCCTCGATCGCGAGGCGGCGAAGCTCTGATTCAACCCACACGAGCGGAGGCTTGCCCGCCGGACCTCACGGTGCGTCCGCGTCCGAGGGCGGTCCTTCCGGCCGGAGCGTTCCTCGATGGAGCCGGTACCGGCGTCCACAGCCGCTGCAGCATCCGTGCTCACCGTCGAGGGCGAGGTTCGTTCCGCACTCGCAGATCCAGCCGATGGGGCGTGCGGGCACGCCCGTAACGAGCGCGTAGTCCGGCACGTCACTCGTGACGACCGCGCCGGCGGCCACGAAGGCGTGACGGCCGATCGTATGGCCGCAGACGACCGTCGCGTTCGCGCCGATCGACGCGCCTTCGCGAACCCGCGTGGGGACGTAGTGCTGCGTGCCGCTTTGGGGGTATTTGCTTCGCGGGTTTCGGATGTTGGTGAAGACCATCGAGGGGCCGCAGAAGACATAGTCCTCCAGCTCGACCCCTTCATATACCGTGACGTTGTTCTGGATCTTGACGAAGTCCCCGATCTTGACATTGTTCGCGATGTTGACGTTCTGGCCGATAGAGCACTCGCGGCCGATGCGCGCGTTGGACTGCACGTGCGAGAAGTGCCAGATCCTCGTGCCCTCGCCGATCTCGACGCCCTCGTCCACGAAGCTGGAAGGATGCACGAAGTACCTCGGAACGGCCTCGATCGGTTGTCTCCGCTCGGCCTCGGGGATCAGACTCCGAGTGGCCTCCTCCAGGATTTCGAGCACCTCGACGCCGCTGCGGCCGTCGGAGACCTCGATCGTGCGGTCCAGGTTCTCGGCGAAGTAGCGCAGCTCCGCGGTGAGGGGCAGCTCGGGGTCGTACGGAATGACCTCGGTCGGACCGTCGCGCGGCACCGGCGCGCCGCGGACCCAGTCGATACCCTTCTCGTAAAAGCGCAGCTCCTTGTGGTCGGAGGTATCTTCATAGGAGAACATGCCCCGTGAGCCGATCGCGACCAGGCGGTGTTCCTTGAACGGGTGCAGCCAGCTCACGAAGATGTGGGCGACCGTGTTCTCCGGATACCGCAAGACCGTCATCGTGGTGTCGTGAATGTGGGGTTGGATGAAGGCGCCGCCGCGCGAGACGACCTCGAAGGGCCGCGTACCGATGAGGAACTGGAAGACGGAGATGTCGTGCGGCGCGAAGCTCAGGAGGATGTTCTCCTCCGTCCGCATCGTACCGAGATTCAGGCGGTTGCTGTAGAGGTACTCGAGCTTGCCGATCTTCCCGTCGGCGATCAGGTCCCGCATCTTCCGAATGGCCGGGTGGAAGAGCATGACGTGCCCGACCATCAGGTTGACGTTGCTTCGCTGGGCGAGCGCGTTCATGCGGAGGGCGTCGCCCGAGTGGAGGGCCATCGGCTTCTCCACGAGCAGCGGCTTGCCGGCATTGATGATCTTCTCGGCGATATCGAGATGCGTCTCCGCCGGGGTAGCGACCGTGTAGCCGTCGAAGCCGGCTGCCAGGGCGACCTCGAGATCCTGGAAGACGCGGAGCTCCGGGTAGCGTTTCTGGAGGTCGTCGAGGACGGCCTGGTCGCAGTCCACGACCCCGCCGAGGTGTCCGAGGTCGGCCAACGTGCGAACGTGGTTCTTGCCCCACCGGCCGGCACCGACAACACAGATCCGTCTAGCCATAGTACGCACCTATCTGCTCGACCACGTATTCTTGCATGTCGTCCGTGAGCTCCGGGTAGATCGGCAGGGCAAGCGTGTGTCGCGCCGCGTGCTCGCTTCGCGGGAAGTCGCCCGGCCGATAGCCCAAGCCGGCGAAGCACTCCTGCTCGTGCAAGGGCAGTGGGTAGTACACCTCGCAGCCGATGCCCCGCTGCCTGAGGTGATCCCACAACCCGTCGCGGTCGCGCTCGACCTCCAAGACGTACTGGTTGTAGATGTGGTGCTCGGCGGCGTAGCGGCACGTCGGCGTCTTGAGCGCAGGATGCGTCAGGCGCTCGTCGTAGAACCTCGCGTTGGCCTGGCGCATCGCGTGCCAGGCGTCCAGGTGCGGCAGCTTGACCAGCAGAGCCGCGGCCTGGACGGCGTCGAGCCGGAAGTTCCCGCCGATGAGCGGATGGTAGTACTTCGGATTCGAGCCGTGGTTGCGGAGTTGCCGGACGCGATCGGCGAGCGCCGCATCGCCGGTGACCACCATGCCGCCGTCGCCGATCCCGCCGAGGTTCTTGCTGGGGAAGAAGGAGAAACAGCCGAGCGTTCCGATCGCCCCGGCGGATCGAAGGCCTTCTCGGCTCGGATACCTCGCGCCGATGGCCTGCGCGGCGTCTTCGACGACAGGAATGCCCCGCTCGCGGGCGATCGCAAGAATCGGATCCATGTCGGCGCACTGGCCGTACAGGTGAACGGGGAGGATCGCCTTGACCCGTTCCGCGTCGTCGGGGTGCTCCTCGAACCAGGTCTTGAGGCCGTCGGGACAGAGGTTGTAGGTCTCCGGGTCGATATCCACGAAGGCCGGCGTTGCACCGAGTCGGGCGATCGCGCCGGCCGTGGCGAAGAAGGAGTACGCCGTGGTCACCACGATATCGCCGGGACCGACGTCGAGCGCCATCAGGCTCACGAGCAAGGCGTCTGTCCCCGAGGATACGCCGATGCCGTATCGCGCGCCGGCGTACTCGGCGACCTTCGTTTCGAGCTCTTCGACCTTCGGTCCACCGATGTAGCGGGTCGAGTCGATGACCTCCGCGACGGCGGCGTGCAGTTCCGGACCGATCGTTTCGAGTTGGGCCTTGAGATCGAGCAGGGGTACCTTCATGCGTGACTCGGAGGCGGACGTGGCCGCGTTACTACAGAGTGGGCTGATGGAAGGCCGCAGGCACGTGGCTCGAAGACCCCGGAAAGCGAGACTCGCTTGCGATCCCGCGCGGGACCCAAAGACCGGCGGAGCGTGGTGTTCGTCGTTCGCTCGCTGGCTCTGCCACCTGAGACCAACGCGATTCTAGCCCCGGTGTGATGGACGTGGCAAGCGAGCGCGGCCTTGTTGCGGTTGCGGGGGAGGTGCGTTGGATTCCCGTCGCATCGCGGGCGTAGGGCATGTGCGAACCTTGTGATTTGCCGACGCGTTTCGTGTACTCTGGTTTGCCCGGAATCCCGGTGAACAGAAGTCCGTCACAACCCATGCATGGACAAGAGGTCTAGGCAAGAGATGCGTATCGCCGTCATCGGCAGCGGAGCGGTTGGGTGCTTCTACGGGGCGCGGCTTGCGCGAATCGGGCAGGACGTCCACTTCCTCATGCGTCGCGACTACGACGCCGTTCGAGCGGACGGCCTGACCATCCACAGCTGCGAGGGTGACTTTCGACTGAATCCCGTCTCATGCTATCGCCGCAGCGAGGAGATCGGGCCCGTCGGCCTCGTGCTCTGTGCCCTGAAGACGACCGCCCTCGACTCCGCCGTCGACCTGATCGCGCCGTGCGTCGGGCCCGAGACCCGAATCCTCATGATGATGAACGGCCTGGGGGTGGAGCAGGTGGTGGCCGAACGCTTCGAGCCCTCGCGAATCTTCGGCGGACTCGCCTTCGTGTGCTGTAACCGGGGCGAGCCGGGCCACGTCCACCACCTGGATTACGGCCGCGTTGCGTTCGGGCACATGCTCGACGACCCGCGGGAGGTGCGGTGGATCGCCGGCCTCTTCGAGGAGGCCGGCATCGAGACCCATCCGTTGCCGTCGCTCAAGCAGGCCCGATGGGAGAAGCTCGTCTGGAATATCCCGTTCAATACGCTCAGCGTCTCGGCCGGTGGGGTCAGCACGAGACGCATCCTCGACGACGAGCTGCTGCGCGAGACCGCGCGGCAGCTGATGGTCGAGACGATCCAGGCCGGCAACGCGTGCGGCTGTCGCATCGACGCCGAACCGCTCATCGACAAGATGTTCGCCAATACCGAGACGATGGGGCACTACCGCACGAGCATGCAGATCGACTACGAGGAGCGACGGCCTCTCGAGGTGGAGTCGATCCTCGGCGAGCCGGTGCGACAGGCCCGCGCCGCAGGACTCCCCGTGCCGCACATGCGGATGCAGTACGCCCTGGTCCGCTTCCTGGATCGCCTGAATCGGGGCGAGATCACGCCCTACGCGTGACCGTACCCTCCGTCGGTGTAGGATCGGTAGGTCACGCTTCTCCCTCCCGGCGACGGGCGTTATCGGACGAATGAGCCGGTGCGGTATGGGACCGCGGGGGAGGAATCGCACGGCCGCAAGGACCGATGCGGTATCCCGCAATGCTGCTGTCCCGTACCGGATCTGCCTTCGCTCCGGAAGCGTCCCAGAGGGTCTCGACAACCACAAGTCGACCCCCGCCCCGACCGATAGAAATCCTAGGTTGTCGGGGCACGGGTGCGGCGATGCGCGCCTGTGGGTCGACGGAGCGCTTGCACGTCGCTTGCCGGCTTCGGAGATGGAATCGTGGGGCTGTTCGACTGGCTATTTCAGGCCTTCACCGGTGCGCCTTCAGAGGAAGACACGCTGGATCTGCCGCCGCGAAGGTCCGATAGCCTCGGCGGCGAGACCTCCACGGCCGTCCTCGAGGAGCTGGAGCCTTCCGCGGAGGTTCACGAGGAGGAGCGGCCTCCCGCCCCTCCGCAAGTCGGGGAGCAATGGTGGAAGCCGGACGGGCCTTGCCATACCGAGCCCGTCGTTCCGGAGCGACCGGAGCTGTCCGTCGAGGCGCTCGCCTTCGAGAACCACCTGGTCGACCATTTCGACGGGCACGACCTTGCGATGCCCGGCCTGCCTCGTGTTCCCGAGCGCGTGCTCAAGCAGCTCCGCGATCCGAAGTGCGACTTCAACCGGATCGCCGACACCATCGCCGAGGACCAGGTGGTGGCCGGCGCGGTGCTGCGGGCGGTCAACTCCCCCTTGTATCGCGGTGTCGAGGAGATCACGTCCCTGTCGCTCGCGGCGGCCCGTCTCGGGCACAAGGCGCTACGAACCATCATGATGCATCAGACGATGCGTGCGGCGACGTTCCTCAACAAAGGGGGGAGCAAGGAGCTGGCCGACGCCGTCTGGCGGCGATCCGTTGCCTCGGCGTGCGTCATGAACGGCCTGAGCCGGTTCACAAAGATGGGCGAGGAAGAGGCGTGGCTGCTGGGCCTCATGCACGACGTGGGCGGCGTGCTCGTCCTTCAGCTTGCCCAGAGCTACGGTCGTGTGACCGGCTATCGGATTGATCCGGACACCTTCGAGTACCTCTGCTACGAGTGCCACCAGGAGTTCGGCGAGCTGATCGCAAAGGCATGGAATCTTCCACCGCGCCTGACGGAGCTCCTTGCGAACCACCACACCTTCCCCGAGGCGGACGATCCGCTCCGCACCGCCC
Source organism: uncultured Planctomycetales bacterium (assembly GCA_964550865.1). Taxonomy (GTDB): domain Bacteria; phylum Planctomycetota; class Phycisphaerae; order UBA1845; family JAFGLZ01; genus JAFGLZ01. The sequence continues at coordinate 1,079 of CAZKCX010000325.1, read as the reverse complement.
GGCTGATGATCCAACTGACGGACATGATCAACGCCATGCTCGGGTACGCGCCGGAGGAATCGTACGATTTGCTGGCCACGCCGCAGGTCCGCGATCTCGGCCTGGCCGATCGCGATGACTTCGTTCCCCACCTCGCCGACTTGCCCCTCCACGTCCACGACGCCATGATGTACTTCTGAGTCGATCGCTTTCCTAAGCTGCTTGCAGCGAAGATCGAACAGTGTGGCACGGCCGCCCCCGGCCGTGAACCGTGGAAAGCTCCCAGCCGAGGGCGGCTGGGCCACAGAAGGCAAAGCTGCTCGACTGTTCGGACATTGTTGCGAACAGCTTAGCACGGGCGTTCTTGCCACGGCGAAGCGTAGCGAAGCCGGGTCGCCCGTGGACCTTGCCCCGAAAAGGCGAACGGACTGTTCCCACGGGTGGAGACCGACGAAGACGAGAGAAAGCCGTGGTATGAGCGTTCATAAGGAGTGCCCGTCATGAACGGCAGGTGTAGCCTTGTCGCTGTCTTGTTCTTCCCCGCGATCCTGATGGCCGGCGACGGCATCACGATCACGCGCGTCTTTGGCCCGGAGCAGCCGTGCCCGTACAAGCATCCGGCCTCGATCACGCAGCTCGACAACGGTGACCTCTATCTGACGTACTACGGCGGGCTCGGCGAGTACGCCCAGGACACGGCCGTCTGGGGCTCGCGGCAGAAGAAGGGCCGGCAGAAGTGGACCCCGCCGACGAAGATCGCGGATACCCCCTGGCGATCGGAAGGCAACTCGGTGGTCTGGCAGGGACCCGACGGGCTCGTGTGGCTGTTCTACGTCTGTCGCTTCGGCGAGACGTGGTCGACCTCACGCATCAAGGGCAAGGTCTCCCGCGACGGGGCGAAGACGTGGTCCGATTCGTTCCTGGTGGCGATGGAGGAGGGCATGATGGTCCGCTCGCATCCGATCGTGCTGGCGAGCGGGGAGTACCTGCTGCCGATCTATCACGAGACGGGCCACGATCGCGAGATCGTCGGCGCGGACAGCACGTCGCTCTTCCTCCGCTTCAATCCGAAGACCAAGATCTGGACCGAGACGAACCGC
>CAZKCX010000324.1:0-7670 GCA_964550865.1 uncultured Planctomycetales bacterium | reverse complement strand
AATGCTGCGGCTCGGGCAAGGGATACGCAGCATCGGCACGGGGATGCTCGTGCAACCGAAATCGAGATGTCTCCGACACACTCGCGGCGCGATCGCCGGGCGTGTAGGATAGCGACGCACGAAGTCCTTTCTCGGAGACACCCATGGCGGATGGCGCCGCGGATCAGGTGACGTTTGCGGTGACGGGCGCGACCGGATTCCTCGGTCGTCGGCTCCTCGTGCGGCTGCTACACCAAGAGCCGAACGCACAGCTCATCGCGATGGGGCGGTCGAACGACCCGCAGGAGCCGGAAGCGAAGGCCTTCATCGCTTCCCAAGTGCCGAACGGCGTCGGGCGGGTGCAGTGGCTGGCATGCGACATCACCAAGCCGATGCTCGGGCTGAACGACGCGGACGTCGCAGCGCTGGCCCGCACGCGGGAGCTGAACATCCTTCACCTCGCGGCGCTCTACGACCTGGCCGTCGCGGAGGGTCCGTCGAAGGCACTGAACCTGGACGGCGCGATCCACGCGTACGACCTCGCATTGGCGATTCGTCGCCATCCGGAACACGAAGGCCGTCCCGTGCGCTTCTGCCATACGGCCACGCTCGCGGTGGCGGGAACGTACGACGGGGAATTCGGCGAGACGGGCGAAGAGCTTGCCCTCGCCCAGGGCAAGCATACCGACTGGTACTCCAGACACAAGCACGCATCGGAGGTGGCGCTCCACGAGCGCGAACGACCGGACGAGGTGCCGCTGATGATCGTACGGCCCGGCATCGCCGTGGGCGATAGCGATACCGGAGCGATCGAGAAGCTCGACGGGCCCTACGCCATCCTGGAGTACGTCCGCTGGCCCGTCTTTTCGCACCTGGCTCCCGCGGGCAGCGACGACGCGCTCTGGATCGTGCCGGGTGATTTCGTCGTCCGTGCGATGAGCGAACTCGGCGCCACACCCGAGGCGTATGGCCGGACCTTCAATCTGCTCTACCCGCCCGGGCAGGCGCCGATCTGGTCGGAGCTGGTGCGCTGTACCTACCGGATGCTCCGAAGTGAGGAATACGCGGGTCGGGGCCTGCGCAGGCTCCGTGCATGGATCAAGTACGGATGGTATCTGCCGCTTCCCGTGCGGTGGATCGTGCGATGGCTGAACCTACCGATCCTCGGCGGGGGTTTTCAGCGGCTGTTCCGGGCGATGGGCGTTGCGCCGGAGGCGCTCCACTATGCGGTCGACAACCCCCAATACGTCGTCGAGAACTACCAGCGGATGGGCGTAGACCCGCCGTCCCCCTGGCGTGAGGTCTGGCGGAATTGCCTGCTCTACTATCGCGACCATCGGGATGCGATGCTCGAAGGGGCGACGATCGCTCATCAGAAGGATACGCCGTAGCCATGGCCAACCCGTCCGTCCTGATCGTCGCCAACCCACGGTCCCACGGCGTGCGTCGGTCAGGGCTCCTGGAACGGTTCGATCGGCTTCGGGCCTCCGGTCGCGCGGCGCTCCTTCTCACCGCGGCGGGCGACCATGCGCGACGGTACTGCCGCGAATCCGGCGCCGACTTCGAGAGGATCCTGGTCGCCGGCGGCGACGGCCTGTTGAACGAGGTGGCCGACGGCTCGTTCGGCCACGGCGTGGCCCTTGCACCCATCCCGGCGGGCTCCGGCAACGACTACGTCAAAGCCCTTCCCGGATACCCTGCCTCGTTGGAGGCCCTGCTCGAGGCGGACCAGTCCATGCCGGCCGACATGGGGCGCGTCACGTTCGCCGACGCCACCGCGCGGCATTTCCTGAGCGAGGCGGGTTCCGGGATGGACGCGGCGTGCGTTCGTCTCATGCCTCAGTGGCTGAACCGGCTGAACCCGGCGATGAGCTACAACGTCGGGAGCATCCGCGCGATCCTCAGCTACCGTCCCTACGGAACGACCGTTACGCTGGATGAGCAGACCCACCGGTTCGAGCGCGTGCATATGCTCGCCGTGGCGAACACGACCTACTTCGGGGACGGCATGCCGCTGGCGCCGGACGCGCGGTTCGACGACGGGCGTTTTCACGTCGTGGTCGTGAAGGATGCGAGCAGGCTCGAGCTCTTGCTCAAGTTCAAGATGATTCGCCTGGGCACGCACGTGACCCACCCGGATATCCTCTACCGGCCTTGCCGCGTTGTGACGGTGCAAGCGGACCGGGAGCTGGAGATGTGCATCGACGGCGACTACGTGCCCAAGACCCCCGCCCGCTTCGAGAATCTCCCCGGCGCTGCGAGGATTCTCCGCCCCGCAGCGCAACAAGCCGATTGAACACAGAACATCTGCGGCTATACTGCCCGCCATGGCCGACTCCGTTCCCGTAGGCATCGTGTGCCGCAAGCTGAAGATCGACCTGGACCCGCTCGAGGGCATGCGCCGATTGGCTCGTCGGCCGAATCCCCTCTTTCTCGACAGCGCGGCCCGTGACCAGAGGTATGGCCGCTACACCGTGCTGGGGTGCGATCCGACGGGGATGATCCGCACGACCCAGGACGGCAAGACGCACGTCGATTTCGGCGGCAGCGCCCGGACGCTCGACGAGGGCCCCTTCGCCGCCCTCGCGCCCGGGCTCAGGCCCTTCGAGGTCGTGGAGGCTCCGGACGATCTGCCGTGCTTCGTCGGCTGGGGCGGGTACTTCGGCTACGAGGTCGGTCGCTTCATCGAGCGCCTGCCCGTCACCGCGAAACCCGACATCGACCTGCCGATCGTGCGGCTGGGCTTCTACGACGCCGTGGCCGTGTATGATCACGAAGAGGGCGAGTGGACGCTGATGGCCGCCGATCTGCATCACGGCTATCCGCCGCCGTACGATCAGGTCGTCACGGGTCGGCTCGATACGCTCGCGGCCTGCCTGAAGAAGCCCGCCCCCAAACCCAAGAAGGGCGACGCGCCGAAATGCAAGGGCGAGCCTACATGGAACATGTCGCGCTCGGCCTACCTGAAGATGGTGCGGCGCGGCATCGACTACATCGCGGCCGGGGACATCTTTCAGGTGAACCTGGCCCAACGCCTCAGCACCCAGCTCGAAGGATCCGTCTGGACGTTGTACGAGCGGCTCCGCGAGACCAACCCCGGGTGGTATGCAGCGTACATGGCGTGGCAGGAGGGCAAGGCCAAGCCCGGCGGACCGCCCACCCATGCGGTGCTGAGCAGCTCCCCCGAGCTGTTTCTGGAACTGCGCGACCGAAAGGTCATCACACGGCCCATTAAGGGCACACGTCCCCGCGGTACGAACGAAGCATCGGATGGGCCCATGCGAGAGGAGCTGCGAGACAGCGAGAAGGACCAGGCCGAGCTGAACATGATCATCGACCTCGAGCGCAACGACCTGGGACGCGTCTGCGAGTACGGCACGGTGCGGGTGACCGAATCACGATGCCTCGAAGCGCATCCAACCGTGTGGCACTCCGTCGGCACGGTCGAGGGTGCGCTGCACGAGCGGTACGACGTGATCGACCTGCTCAAGGCGACGTTGCCCGGCGGGTCGATCACCGGCGCGCCCAAGGTGCGTGCGATGGAGATCATCGACGAGCTCGAGCCGACGGAGCGAAGCGTCTACTGCGGTTCGATCGGGATGGTGGGCCTGGACGGATCGGCGTTGTTGAACATCGCGATTCGAACGATGATCTACGATCGCGGGACGATGCACATGCAGGTCGGTGGCGGTATCGTGGCCGATTCCGACCCCGAGGCCGAATACGAAGAGACGATCCACAAGGGGCGTGGAATGCTCCGCGCCTTGGGCATCGACGAGACGAGTTGTGGAGGTCGCGATTGAGCGCCTGGGTTTGGCTGAACGGAGAGATCGTCGAGGACGATCGGGCCGCACTGAGCATCTACGACGCCGGCATGCTGCACGGCGCGGGCCTCTTCGAGACGATGCGCGCTTACAACGGCGTCATCTTCCGCCTGGAAGACCACCTGGCGCGGATGCGTGCGTCGGCCGAGGCACTCAACCTGATCGAGTTCGGCGATGAGGCGGAAGACCGGCTTTCCAGCGACCTCGCGGCCCTGCTCGACAAGAACGGGCTCCGCGACGCCCGTGTACGATTGACCCTGACGCCGGGCGACTTACGGCAGCGGGCGGACGCGGAGAGCCCGCCGCGGCCGACGATGTTCGCCACCGCCGTGCCGATCGAGCCACATCCGCCGCGGCTCTACGAGAAGGGCATGACGGTTTTGATCAGCGTGCACAAGCAGTCGCGCCTCGACCCGACGTGCGGCTACAAGACGCTGAGCTACCTGCCGAGGCTGATCTCGCTGCGGGAGGCTCAGGCCCGGGGTTGCGGCGAGGCGCTCTGGTTCACGCACGAGAATCTGCTCGCCGAAGGCGCGATCAGCAACGTCTTCCTCGTCGACCACGGCGTGATCAAGACTCCGCCGATCGACACGCCCATCCTCCCCGGGGTGACGCGGAGGGTCGTGATCGAGCTGGCCCGGTCCAACGATTTCAGCGTCCAGGAAACCCCCCTGACCATCAACGACCTCCTCGATGCGAATGAGGTCTTCCTCACCAACAGCGTCATGGAGGTCATGCCCGTCTGCCACGTCGAGCGCCGGGCGATCGGCGACCAGAAGCCCGGGCCCGTGACGAGGCAGATCGGGGCGCTCTACCAGCAGGCCGTCCAGGAGGAGTGCAATCTCGATGCCGGCTAAGAAGCGCGTGCCCAACGTGGGAGACGTCGCCGCCGCGCTCTCGGCCATCGCCGACCCCGCGCTGGCGCAGGAGTGGGACAACGTCGGCCTGCTCGCGGGGGATCCGCAAGCCCGCTGCACCGGCGCGGTATTGTGCATCGACATGACGGAGGCGGTGGTGGCCGAGGCGATCGCCCGGAGGGCGAACTTCGTCATGGCCTACCACCCGCCGATCTTTCGGGCGGTCAAGCGTCTGACGGCCGACAGCGGGCAGACCGAGGCGATCGTCCTCCGCGCCCTGCAAGGTGGGCTGCATGTTTACGCCATGCACACGGCCTTGGATGCGGCCGAGGGGGGGACCAACGACGTCATCGCCGGGCTGTGCGGCATTCGGGAGACCCAGGCCTTTGAGGACGTTCCCGCCGAATCGCCGGGCGCGAAGCTCGTGGTCTTCATCCCGGCGGCGGAGGTCGACGCCGTCGCCCACGCGATGTTCGCCGCCGGGGCGGGTCGCATCGGTGACTACGAGCAATGCAGCTATCGACTCGCGGGACAGGGCACATTCTTCGGCACGGAAACCACCGACCCCACTGTCGGCCAGCGCGGCCGGCTGGAAACCGTCGATGAGGTTCGCCTCGAGACGGTGTGCCCGAGGCATCGCGTCGCGGCTGTCTTGGAGGCCATCCGAGCGGCACATTCGTACGAGGAGCCCGCCGTCGACGTCTATCCGCTCGAACCCTCACGCCGGCGGCGGGGGATCGGACGCATCGGTTCGCTCCCGAGACCCACGAAGCTCGGGGCCTTGGCGCGGAAGCTCAAGAAGGCGCTCGGGGCCTCCGCCGTGCAGATCATCGGGGAAGCGGAGCAGCCGGTTCGGAAGGCGGCCATCTGCGTGGGGTCGGCCGGTCGGCTTCCCGAGCGCACCTCGCGGGCGGTCGATTGCGACGTGCTTGTCACCGGGGAGGTCAGCCATCACGACGCGCTGCACTGGTTGCGCCGCAAGACACCGGAGGGCCGGTCTTTCGGCGTGGTCGCATTGGGGCATTGGCAGAGCGAACGCCCCGTGCTCGCCTCGGTGGCCGATCGCCTTCGCGAGGCGGTGCCCGGGCTGACCGTCTCCGTCAGCGACAAAGACCGCGATCCGTTCGCGACGCGATAGCCCACATCCGGTTTTGGTTTGGGGGGAAGGGTTACTGCTCTTGTTCGGAGGCTTCCTCTTCGCCCCGTTCCTTGAACTTCCGAAGTCGTTGGATCCGCTGGCGAAGGTCGGAGAGAATCGCCTGCTCCATCGCCTGATCCCTGCCGGCGCTGGACCAGACCGTGTTCTGCCGCGGTGTCGTGGCGGCATCTCGCTCAATCGGTGTCTGGGTGGGCGCGTCCTCAAACTGCCTCTGTTGCGAGAAGACGCGATGGTCCGCCGTGCTGAGGCGTTCGAGCTTGACGCGGCACCAGGCCTGCAGATCGTCCCCGCGACGCGAAAACTCGAGGCTGGCCGTTCGCCGCACGCGGTTCGGTAGCTTCACGACGGCGCTGCGGAGGCGGCCGTCCGTGCCGCGCTCGGTCTTCTCGGTCGGGTGCGTCTCGATGCTCATCGCGTCCACGTCGGCCTCCTTGATGCGGAAGCCGTGTTTGGCCAGCACGCGCTGGGCGAGCGCCATCGCATTCGCCGACTTGACCTCGTCGACGCGGCACATGATCTGCCGCTTGTAGCCGGTGTAGCCGATGCCGCCGAAGTTGCCGACGCCCGACTCACAGCCGCCGGCGACGAGCAGGGATCCGACCAGGCAAAGGACTCGCCATAGGGTTCTCTGGTGCGATGCAATCATCTCGGTATCTCCGAGCCTCGGACGTCTGTATTATGCCGGCGTCTAAGTTCGTGTCAACGCGTCAATTCGCGAGGCGAACCCGGGGACCTTCGCTACGATGGCCCCAATCGCCATGCCCAGGCTCCTCGTACCGCGTTGTTGTGGGATCGACCGGCGAACGCAACGCTCGTTCGTGACGTTGCGGCGGAACTCGATCCCCTTCCGGAGGCTCGCGTTGCAAGCGGACAGGCCACAAGCGATGGAGCCGCCGAATCTCTTCGAGCCTGGTCTAGGGATTGCCGGTTGGCGGCGAAGGGGGTGGTTCTTGTTGGCCTTCGTGCGAGCCTTCCTGAGTTCGACGCGGCGAGGCGGTGTCCCCCGACTCTCCGCCATCGCCTCCCTCTCCCTCTAAGTTCGGTTCAGAGAGCTTCTGTTTCATCAACCGTCCGACCTTGAACTTGACCGTTCGTTTGGCGGGGACGTGAACACGCTCCAGCGTCTTCGGGTTCTGCGCGACGCGAGCGGCGCGCATGCGGCTCTCGAAAACACCGAAGTCTCGAAACTCTAGGCGGTTGCCTTGACCGAGTTCCTCGATGATCTCATCAAGGAAGTTCTGGATGATGCGTTTGACCACGACACGCTTATTGCCGGTGCGGTCTGCGATCCGGTCAATTAGCTCCTTTTTGGTGATCGTTGACATCGCCAAGTCCTTGAACCAAAGAGGTGAATCCGTCTCCACTCGCTACGGCACGCTCCAGCACCGCCCCACGACGCTCCGCGCCATCTGGAACCAAGGAGAAGCCCGCAAGGTCGGGAACGATTGCAAGTGATACTAATGCAACAAGTTCGAACTCGCAAGGGGGTTTTTCTCTTTTCCTGAATCCCCGGGTAGCCCGAGGGCCCGCGCAAAAAGGCGGCCCGAGTGATGCCTTGAGCGGGCCGAAGGCCCCGTCACTCGAGCCGCACATGACTTCGGGATCTCATTGCCGAGCAGGCTAAGGCAATTCCACGACTGGGATTGGGCGCGTGCCAAACAGCGCGTCCCGCCGGAGACGGACTACCGTTCTTCCCAGCCTACACGGTAGTATCGCGCGCTGCGATGCACGTGGCCGAAGTTGTAGAAGCCGTAGCCCTGGTAGTCATTGAAGTACGTCGCGTAATAGCGCTTCTCCCCGCGTTTCCCGAATCGTGGCGGACTGTGGTCCCCGGATCATGCTTTACATCCG
>CAZKCX010000323.1:0-7680 GCA_964550865.1 uncultured Planctomycetales bacterium | reverse complement strand
GGCAAGGGGAAGGTCCGCATCGGGACCGTCTCGCTCATGCCGGCCGACAACGTCGAGGGGATGCGGGCCGACACGCTCGCCTTGCTCAAGCAGCTCGACTCGCCGATCTATCGATGGCCCGGCGGGAACTTCGTCAGCGGCTACGATTGGCGGGACGGCATCGGCCCGCGCGACAAGCGACCGCCGCGGAAGAACCCGGCGTGGAAGGGGATCGACAGCAACGATTTCGGCCTGGACGAGTTCATCGTCTTCTGCCGCGAGATCCGGACCGAGCCGCTCATCGTCGTCAATACGGGCAAGGGCGATCTGGACATGGCCCTGAAGGAGCTGGAATACGCCAACGGCACGCCCGACACGCCGATGGGCAGACTCCGCGCGAAGAACGGCCACCGCCCGCCGTACAACGTTACATGGTGGGGCATCGGCAACGAGATGTACGGCAACTGGCAGATCGGCCACATGCCACTGGAGGACTACGTCCAGAAGCACAACGCCTTCGTTGCCGCGATGCGCAAGCAGGACCCGAGCATCAAGGTCGTCGCCGTCGGCGCGGCGGGTCCGTGGTCCGAGACGATGATGGTCAAGTGCGCCGACCACATGGACATGATCAGCGAGCACTTCTACTGCCGGGACAAGCCGGGGCTCTACAGCCACGTCCGGCAGGTCCCGATGGCCATCCGGCACAAGGCGCGGGCGCATCGGAAGTACCGACGGGAGATCCCCGGCCTGGCCGAGAAGGACATCGACATCGCCATGGACGAATGGAACCTCTGGTACGGCCCGCACATCTACGGCGAGCTCGGCGTGCGATACTACCTTCGCGACGCCCTGGCGATCGCGGCCGGGCTGAACGAGTACACCCGGCACACCGACATCATCTCCATGGCGAACTACGCCCAGACCGTCAACGTCATCGGCTGCATCAAGACGACGAAGACGGCCGCCGGGTTTGCCACCACGGGGTTGCCGCTCATGCTGTACCGCAAGCACTACGGAACGATTCCCGTCGCGGTGGAAGGGGACATGCGACCGCTCGACGTGGCGGCGGCCTGGACCAAGAACCGCGAGTCGCTGACCATCGCGGTGGTCAACCCGATGCGTCAGGCGTTCGAGCTGCCGTTCACGCTGCAGGGCGCGACGCTCGCCGCGCAGGGCAAGCGGTGGGTGATCACCGGGGACGATCCGATGGCCTACAACGTGCCGGGCAAGCCGCCATGCGTGGATATCACCGAGGAGGCGTGCGGCGACGTCGCGAAGCGCCTTTCCGTTCCGCCCCTCAGCGTGGTCCTGTATGCCCTGCCGGTGCGGTGAGCGAGCGCCGCCGGCGGGCAGGGGATGCGGCAAGGATCGTCGGCCTCGTCACTCGGCCAGCCTCAGGATCCGGAAGTCGTCGAAGCGGATCCAGTGCTCCGCGTCCGGCGGTCCGTTGTAGCACTGGATGCTGACCTGATCCTTGTCCGGCGCGGGCAGCTTGCCGGTGGCGGCGGTCTTGAACTCTCCCTTCGCCTCGGGGCGGTACTGCGCCACCCACGCATCGGCCGTCACGACGAGTCGCAACTGGACCGTCTTGCTCGACATCCGTTTGCGACCCGGGATGATGTGCAGCTTGCCGTCGATCAGCTCCTTGACCAGCTTGAAGACGGGCTTACCGTCGTGGTACCAGGTGATGCCCGCCTGCTCATATTGTTGGTTAGGCCGCGTGTGGTTCGTGACGGTCACTTCGATGGCATACTTGCCTTTGCTACGATCCGGCGCGGGTCGGAGCAATGCGTTCTTGACGTTGTGGGCCAGGCCCGGCTCGACGCGAATCTCTAGGCCGCCGTCACGGATCCGCCAGGCAGAGGGGTTCTCGCGCAGCCACGTCCACCCCTTACCCAGCTCGCCGTCGAAGCAGTCCTCGAAGACCACATCGCCATCAGCGCTTGCGCCCTTACGCTTGTCCACGAACGTCGCGGCGGCCATGTCCCAGGCATCGCCGGAGCGAAGCCGCGCATCCCCACCCTCAGCACACAGCTTGATCAAGACGCTGTCGTCACTCTTCGGGAAGACCTGCTGCGTGACACACTGGCGATCATTGGCGAAGACCTCCAGCATCGGCCCGTCAAGAAACACCCGCAACCGCAGCGACTCGCCCTTCGGCAACTCCAGTGGTGCCTCTACGGTCGTGCGCGGGTTCTTGTTGTCGGAGGGCTTTCGAATTCCGCCGGTATCGAGCGGATGCTGACAATACGCCACGTCCTTCCGCAACGTCGACTTGGACATGTCGACGACGAGCTTCTCACCGGCTACGTCATACCAGATGCCCGTCTCTTCCTTGCCGTCCGGGCTGCAGCGCACCTTGAGGCCGACGCGGCGCGCGCTGCCGAAATCGATCTCCAACGCCAGCTCGAGGCTGTCGCCGCGTACGCCCTCGAGCAGGACGTCCGCATCCGCCGGGATCCGCATCGCTCGCATCTCCCGATGGTTCCTGCGAAGGACCTCCAGCTTCTTGACGGGCCGAATCAACAGACCGCCGTCCTCGGCAAGCTCCATGACGCGCGGAAGGCTCTGCACGCCGGAGCCCGTCGAGGCCTGCGTCGTGATGAACCGCGGATCGGTCACCCACGCCCAAAAGATGCGACGTCCCTTGTCGTCGAGCAGACTCTCCGGGGCGAAGAAGTTCCCGCCCGGCCAGTTCATGCGGACGTGTCGCTCGGGGTAGAACCTCTCGTTCTCGTATCGCCCGATGTAGCAACGTCCGCCCACCTTGTGGCTGATGCACAGCAGCACGTGCTTGTCGCCGAGCGGGAAGAAGTCGGGACAGGAGCAGTCCTCGCCCGGCACGGTCCATGACGGCTCGGCCTCATAGAACGGGTGCAGCATCTCCCACCTCACCAGGTCCTTCGACTTGCAGAGGTAGAGCGTGTCCTCTCCGTTGGGCAGCGTATTGCCGCCGAGCAGGCAGTAGTACGTGCCGCCCTCGAGCCAGAGATACGGGTCCCACACGCGATACTTCCCGTGGCCGGGCTCACCCTTCTTCGGGATGGGGATGATGGGGTTCTTCGGGTGCTTCTTCCAGCGGATCAGATCGTCGTCTTGCGCGGTGGCCACGCACACACCCGCGTTGATACCGAACCAGCAGAGCATCGGCACGCCGTCCTTGTTGACGAAGGCATTCCCGCTGAAGATGCCGACGTCCGGATCGCCCGGGTTCGGCACGACCGACGGCGGATGGTACGTCCAGTTCACGAGGTCCGTGCTGGAGAGATGGCCCCAACAGTGTCCGCCGTGCGGCCGCGTGCGATCTTGGTAGATGTACATCAGGTGATACCTGCCCTTCCAGAAGATGCAGCCGTTGGCGTCGTAGGGACGGCAGAGTCCCTCGTCGGGCAGTGCAGAGACATGCCACTTCGGCCACGATTCCGACGCGCGATCCCGCGGCGGCTCGATGCCCGCGATCATATAGGCGCCGCCCGCTTTGAGGTGTAGCCTGCCGTCGGCGATCTTCGCGCCGCCCACGAGGTGTCCCGGCGGGAAGGTGCCCATCAGATCGACGGGTTTGCCGTCCTCGAACGTCCACCAGGCGATCGGCTTCGGATCGGACGGCCTGTCGGGCTTGAGTGAGGCGACGGTGGCGGCGTCGAGCGCGGTGTCGTAGATTCGCGCGTCCTGGATCGAGCCCACGAAGTATCGTCCCGCGCCGGGACTGGCATCTTGGTGGCGCAGGCCGATGAGAACATAGCTCTCGTCGGTGAAGACCGCCGGCTCGGGCCCCATCCGATACTTCGCATAGGGCTGACCGTTCCGCAGGATTCGCACTTCCTTGCCGCGATAGACGATCGCGATCTGGACGAGCGTATCGGCGCCCGCGGTCTCGATGGGATACGGGTCTTGCGATCGTTGGGTTCGTTTGTAGAAGTTGCTGCCGGCCATCCATACGGCCGGTCGAATCTCAGCGAAGACGATCGCATCGAACTCGCCGTCCGGATTCTCGAGCGTCAGTACGCTGCCCCCCTGCTGGGTGAGGTTCGCCGGCGAGACCCAGGCGACTAGGGTCTTGTCGGCGATGGTGTGCTTCGGTTGGGCTTGGTCCGCCCCCACGGATGATGTGGCCGCCAGAAGCAGAGATAGCGAAACGAACATGGAGACCTCCCGTCTGATCGACGTGTATGGAGATGGACAGGCCGAGCCGCTCAACCGCCATCGACGGCACGTCGATATCATGCCTGTTTCTGCGCGGGCACGCCAGTCCCTCGTAAAACCCCGAAACCGATGACCGCCGCTATTCAGGCGCGGATACCCTTCGACACCTCGATGCATGGGTATCACCCGGACGAACGGCTGGTGTTGCGACGGGGACGAGAAGAGGGAGTCCCTCCCGCCAAGCCCCCAACGGGGGCGAAGGAGTGTAGCCCAGGGTGAGCGCAGCGAACCCTGGGGGAGGATGACGGATTGGTGGAGCCCCGGAAGGGGCGACGGATGTGTCCAGCCTTTTTGCGCAACCTGGCCAGCACATCCCGTCGCCCTCTTCGAGGGCTCTCCTATCTCTGGGCAATCATTTCCCAGGGCTCGCTTCGCGTCGCCCTGGGCTACGTTCCCTCGGGCCTACGGCCCTGAGGAGATCCGCACTACCAACGCTTCCCCGACGCGGGCCTGGCCCTCTCCGCTCCCGAGGGTTGGTTGGCGGCATGCTCGATCAGCCTGCATCCGAATCAGATCTCAGAGGGTGCCCGCATGCGCGCTATGCTCGACGCGAAAGTTCTGATTGACGCGGAGTCCCCGGCGCGCTAAAATGACTTATTAGTGCAACAAATCACGCATGGGGGTCCGGAGGAACAAATCATGAGAAGCGCCCTTGGGCTACACTCGGTGTTGTTTGTGATCGTTCTGGTTTGCCTGGCAACTCCTACCAAGCTGGTGGCCGACTACTACGATGACTTCGCCGACGGGCAGTACTGTCAAGACCCCAATGACCCGGACCTCTTCGACCCGAACCTGTGGGACATCGACAACCCCCACTGGAGCTTGTATCCGCTGGTCGGCAGGAACTCCATCGTGGACGCGTCTGACGGGTGGCTCCGCCTCTACATCGAATTGGACTTCCTCTCCGGCGCTTTCATCGGGGCGGGCCCGGATGACGGTGGACGAGACCCGAACACGAGTCCCACCTGCTTCGATGACTCGGCCCCGCATTACATCGTGGGCAAGGTCAAGGTCTTTGACCCAATCACGGCCGAGGTCGCATTCCTGATCCACGGAGATCCCATCTATTGGACGGCGTACTATGCGAGCCTGGATTGTGATGAGAATGCCCTGCGGGCCGTCTGGCAAGAAGGGCTCGATCGGATCCGACTCGGCCGGGTGGACCTCCCTGACCTGGATGAGACGAACGGATTCTGGATGGCCACGCAAATCGACGGGGACGGCGACCCGAACCACACTCGCTTCAAGATGACGGCCTGGAACGGCGAGAAGTTCGACTGGAACGGCGTCTGGCATCGTGACAGGAACATCCTGGGCTGGTGGGACCCCAACACGTGTGGCTATTGGGCTGCGGGAGGTTGCGGAGTGGCCGCAATCCAGATGAACGGCGCCCTTGCGGTGGACGCCAAGTTCGACCAGATCGAGTGCCGGTGGGGGACGTTCAGCGACGCGGGGCGAACGCTGACCCTCACCGTCAAGAACCCCGAAAACGGAACCGTCACCATCGACCCGGACCTCCTGGTCGACCCGAACAACCTGTCGACGGACCCGAATGTCCCCACCGACCCGAACGAGCCCAGGATCTACACCGACGGGACCGAGATCGCCCTCGTCGCGAACCCGGATCCCAACGGCAAGGGCTTTAACAAGTGGGAGGTCACGGATCCCCTCGATGCGAACAACAACTTCTCGGATACGAACCTGGTCCTGACGTTGACGATGGATCGGGACTGGGAGGTCACCGCGAAGTTCAAGTGCGGCAGCGCCGCGCTCATGCCCATGATCGGCCTGACGCTGGTGGCGCTGGGTGTCGCCGCGCTGGTTCGTCGGTTGTCGGCGGATCGGTGGGCATAGGACCAGTCAACCTGCTACAACGTTCCGGAACTATCGCGACACCACGCCCGAGCCGCTTAGGGTGAGCGTCTGCCGAGCCGGGCCGTCCTTGGCCCCGGCCCATCCCCTCCGTCGCTGGTATGCGACCTGCCTGAGGACAGCCCGGCCCTGAAGATGATACGTAGGGGACGGCAATAAACCGCACAGACGCATCCATTACATCAGCACCGTATGGCCTCTTGCTACCTGCCCCGGCGCAGAAGACATGATAATCGGTGACTGTCCCTAATGTAGAGGCGTTTCCACCTTGACGCAGCACGCCCCCTCAAACGATGATGCCGTGCAATTCAGGAGGCCAGACCACCATGAACGCAATCCGCAACGCCATCACGGCATCCGTCCTCGTCGCGTATATGTTCGGTACCGGTGCGACGGCCGAAACGGCTAAACGCATGAACCCACAACGCACCTCCGACAAACAGGAAACCATCGTCGCGGCCTTCTATTGGCCCGCCTATCATGACGAACCGCGCTGGCGGCCTTTCTTCACCGGCACCGAGGGCGAATGGGAGATCATCCGCAACGCCAAGCCCAAGTTCGAGGGCCACTGGCAACCGCACATCCCGCTATGGGGGTACGTGGACGAATCCGACCCCGACGTGATGGCCAAGAAGATCGACGCGGCTGCATCGCACGGTGTGAACACATTCATCTTCGACTGGTACTGGTACGACGGAAAGCCTTTCCTGGAGGAGTGCATCAACGAGGGGTTCCTCAAGGCGCCCAACAACGACAAGATCCGCTTCTTCCTCATGTGGGCCAATCACGACGCCATGACGCTGTGGGACCTTCGACGCTCACACAAGCACGAGGTCATCTGGCCGGCCGCGGTAGACCGAAAGACGTTCGACGGCATCGTCGAGCGCGTCATCCGCAAGTACATCAAGCACCCGTCGTACCTGAAGATCGACGGCAGGCCGGTCTTCTCGATCTACCAGCTCAGCACGCTGATCAACGGGCTCGGCGGGATCAAGCAGGCCCGTGCCGCGCTCGATCACTTCGAACAGCGCGTCAAGGACGAAGGCTTTCCGGGCCTACACCTCATGGGCATGCTCTGGGGACAGCTCCCGAAGTCCGTGGCCGAATCCGCGCTCGGCGACAAGACCAACACCCAGGACAACACCGTGCGGGCCCTGGGCCTCGACAGCCTGACGAACTATCAGTTTGTCCACGTCAGCAGACCCGTCGACGACTACATGGAGTGGGCCCGCACCGCGACGGCGTTCTGGCCGAAGTGGGACAAGGAGTTCTCGGTTCCTTACTTCCCGCACGTCTCGATCGGGTGGGACAACAACCCGCGTTTCAAGGCCTACCGACCCTGCGTCAAGCACGGCGTGACGCCGGCGAACTTCGAGAAGCTCCTCCGCAAGGCCAAGGCCTACCTGGACGCCCGTCCCGATCAGCCGCGTCTGATCACGATCAACTCGTGGAACGAATGGTCGGAGGGCAGCTACCTCGAGCCGAACAAGCGCTTCGGCATGGGCTACCTCGAGGCCGTCCAGCGGGTCTTCGGTGCAGCGAAGTAACGCAACTATAAGTGGGGACAGTCACGAATGGCACTGCCGTCGTCAAAGCCTTCCCCGTGGTGTGTTTACGTTTTCCGAA
>CAZKCX010000322.1:1185-7684 GCA_964550865.1 uncultured Planctomycetales bacterium | reverse complement strand
CTGTGCATTCGTCCAGTGCGCCTGAGCCCGTGGGAGCATACGACGCAATTCATCCTACGCGCAATCCCGTGCGTGGCAAAGCCACAAACGAGCGATTCGGTTGCCATGCTTGCCAGAGAGGCCCGGCAAGGCGATCATAGGGCCCGTTCTTGCGCGCGGGGTTCGCGACGGTGCCCGGATGTCCCGACACACGGAAAGGTCCTCCAATGACATACAGACGTTTCCTGCGGCGACTCGCTCTGCCTGTGGCCATCGCCGTCCTGCCGGCGGCCCCCATCGTGAAGGTGTCCGCCGAGACGCCGGCGAAGGCGGCCGGGAGCCGGCTCACGAAGGCCGAAGCCCGGGAGGGTTGGCTGCTGTTATTCGACGGCAAGACGCTGTTCGGTTGGGAGCCGCACGGCGAGGCGACGTGGCACGTGAACGACGGAGCGCTCGTCGGCGTTGGAGAGAAGCAGGGATGGCTCGGCACGACGACCGAGTTCGCGAATTTCGAGCTGCGCTGCCGGTATCGCATCAACCAGCGCGGCAACAGTGGGATCTTCCTCCGCGCGAAGAAGGACGATGCCCTGCCCCGCGAGGGCTACGAGATGCAGATCTGCGACGACCACCCGCAGAGCAAGACGGGCTCGATCCGCGGCAAGATTCGCGCGACGTATCCGGACGGAAGCCCGCCCACCCGAACCGGCGGCTGGCAAGACGTGCGCATCCGAGCCGAGGGTGAGCAGCTTCAGGTCTGGCTGAATGGGGTGCAGGTGGTCAACGGATGCGACAAGGCGTTCGCCCGAGGCGTCATCGGTCTGGAGGTCTACAGCCCGGGTACCGAGGTCGCCTTTCGCGACATCAAGCTCAAGCCGCTGGGGCTCGAGTCCATCTTCAACGGCAAGGACCTTACCGGCTGGGAGATCTTCAAGGCGCCCGGGTTGAAGTCCGAGTTCTTCGTCGAGCCGGAAGGGGTGCTCAATATCCGCAGCGGACACGGCCAGATCTCCACAGTTGACTCGTGGAAGGACTTCGTGATCCAGGTGGAGATCTTCACCCACCGTCACGGGCTGAACAGCGGGGTGTTCTTCCGCTGTCGGCCGCATCGGCGGTTGTGGGGCTATGAGGCGCAGATCCGCAACCTCTGGGAAGGCGACGACCGCAGCAAGCCCCGCAACTACGGCACGGGTGGGATCTACAACCGCCAACACGCACGGTATGTCTATTCAAGCGACCGCGAATGGTTCACGATGACCGTGGTTGCGCACGGAAATCACTTCGCGACCTGGGTGGACGGGCACCAGGCCGCCGATTGGACGGACAAACGACCTCGACATGAGAACCCGCGAAAGGGCTATCGACCGGAGGCCGGGCTGGTCGCGCTGCAAGGACACGACAAAGGTCCCGATGCGCTCGTTTCGTTCCGTAACATTCGCATCACCGAGTATCCGCCCGCGCCAGAGCAGTGAAGGAGCGCGGACGCGTCAGAGCCCACCTGTACAACGTGCGGCCCGCGGCTGCCGCGATCGCCCTTCCGGGCGAAGTACGAAGGCATTCGACCGCAAGCCAGGCAAGGTTGCATCGCGCCCCCTTCGCGAGGATGATTGGTGGCTCATCCCCAGGGGACACCGTCGTCGCGTCGCTTGGGTTGTGCCCCAACATAGGGAGGGCCGTATGCCGCTTCGCCGATCCACCGTTGTCGTTGTGCTCGCCGCCTCGCTGTCGTCCGCTTTATGGGCCGTGGCGGCAGACCCACCGCCGGCGAACACGCTGACCAAGGCCGAGATCGACGAAGGCTGGATCCTGCTCTTCGACGGCAAGACGCTCTTCGGCTGGGAGCAGCACGGCAGGTCGAAGTGGCGCGCGACGGACGGCTCGCTGGTGTGCAGTGAGGGAAAGCAGGGCTGGCTGGGCACGACCACCGCGTTCGCAGACTTCGAGCTGCGGTGTCGGTACCGCATCAGCGCCAGCGGCAATAGCGGCGTGTTCTTCCGCGCCAGGAAGACCGATCGTCCCTGGCAAGACGGCTACGAGATGCAGATCCGCGATACGCACCCGCAGAGCCAGACGGGCTGCATCTATGCCACGCTCAAGGCCGAGTATCCCGAGGGGAAGCCGCCGACGACGGTCGAGAAGTGGCAGGACGTCCGCATCCGTGCGGAGAATGATCGCATGCGGGTCTGGCTGAACGGCGTGCAAGTCGTGGACGGCCGCGACGACAAGTTCGCGCGCGGCGTCATCGGCCTGCAGTACCATGACCCCGGCATGACGGTCGAGTTTCGCGACATCAAGCTGCTGCCGCTGGGCACGAGGTCCATCTTCAACGGCCGCGACCTGTCGGAGTGGGAGATCCTGCCGGGCTATCCGTCGCGCTTCTCCGTAAAGCCGGGCGGCATCCTGAACATCAGGGGCGGACCGGGGCAGATCGGCACGAAGGCGCGGTGGGCGGACTTCGTCCTGCAGATGGACATCCTGAGCAGCGGGCGATACCTCAACAGTGGCGTGTTCTTCCGCAGCGCCCCGGGCGTGAAGTGGATCGGCTACGAGGCGCAGATCCGCAACCAGTGGCGGGGCGACGATCGCAGCAAGCCGGTCGATTACGGCACGGGCGGGATCTACAAGCGCCAGCCCGCGCGGTATGTCTACTCGAGCGATCGTGAGTGGTTCACGATGACGGTCGTCGCGCATGGCCGGCACATCGCGACATGGGTCAACGGCATGCAGGCCACCGATTGGACCGATCCCCGGCCGCCGAACAAGAACCCGAGGAAGGGCTATCGCGCCGAGGCCGGTATCATCACGCTGCAGGGCCATGACCCGACCACCGACCTGTCGTTCCGGGACATGCGTGTGGCGGAGTCTCCCAAGGCGAAGGGGAAGTAGCCTTCGCGAGACGGAACAACACTGCTCAACAGGGAGCCGGATTTGATGCGTCGATCAACACGTTGGGGATTCTTGACGGTCTGCCTGGTCTCGCTCGTCGGCTGTGGCCGAAACGCGTCCGCACCGACCGGTTCGCCAAACGCAAGCACCCGGGCCAAGCGACCGGACCTGTACATCCAGGTCTCCGCCCTCGGCAGCTTGGAGTATTTCTACGACCACAAGCTCGGCATGAAGAAGGCCGGCGAGCTTCTCGGCGTCAAGACCGAGTACAAGGGCCCGTCGGATCTCGACATCTCGGCCATGGTGGCCACGCTCGAGCTCGCCATCGCCCGCAAGCCGGGAGGCATCGTGGTCGTGGGGTTCGACGATGCGCTCGTGCCGATCGTCAACAAGGCCGTCGATGCCGGCATCCCCGTGGTGACCGTCGACGCGGACCTCCCGAAGTCCAAGCGCATCGCCTTCGTCGGCACGGGCAACTTCAACGCGGGCTTCCAGGGCGGCAAGAAGCTCGCCGAGCTGATCGGCGGGAAGGGCAAGGTGGCCCTCCTCACCAAGACCGGTCAGAGCAATCTGAACGAGCGCGTCAGAGGCTACAAGGCCGCACTCGCCGAGCATGAGGGCATCGAGATCGTCTCCGTCTCCAACACCGAGAGCGACCCGGCCAAGGCGGCCCAGGTGGCCAAGTCGCTGCTCCAGCAGCATCCGGATCTGGCGGGCCTGGCCTGCGTCGAGGCGGCCGGCGGCGCGGGCGCCGCGACCGCCGTCCGCGAGGCGAACAAGGTCGGCAAGGTGAAGATCGTCGCGATGGATCGAGGCAACGCCGTGTTGCGGCAGATCGAGCAGGGCGTGATCCAGGCGACCGTCGCCCAACAGACCGCCCTCATGCCGGTGTACGCCACGATGATCCTCTATCAGCTCAACCACCTCGACGTGGCCATCACCAGCGACAACGCCGCGGCGGGCATCACGGGCGTGCCCAAGAGCATCGACACGGGCGTCGTCATTGTCGATAAGAGCAACTACAAGTACTTCCTACGCGACCTGTGAGATGAGCGAACTGGGCGTTGCGCTAGAGGTGACCGGAATCTCCAAGCGTTTCGGCGCGGTCGAGGCGCTGTGCGGCGTCGACATCACGATCCGTGCCGGCGAGGTCCACGCGCTCGTCGGCGAGAACGGGGCCGGCAAGAGCACGCTGATCAATATCCTGGCCGGCACGATGCCGCCCGATGCGGGCACGATCGCGCTCGCCGGGCAGACCCTCCGTTTCCGCAATAGCCACGACGCCCTCACCGCCGGCATCGCCGCCGTCTTCCAGGAGCTGAGCCTCGTCGGGACGCTTTCGGTGGCCGAGAACATCTTCGCCAACCGCCAGCCCGTGAACCGGCTCAACCTGATCCGTGGTCGCGAGCTGCGCGATCGGACCCGCCAGGCGTTGCGGGCGTTCGACGTCGTCATCGATCCGGACGTGCCCGTCGAGCGGCTCTCTCCCGCCGAACGCCAGGTGGTCGAGATCGTCAAGGCGGCCTCCGCGAATCCCTGCGTCATGTTGCTGGACGAGCCGACCAGCTCGCTCACGCACGGGGAGAAGCAGCGCCTCTTCCGCCTCGTGCGGCACCTTCGCAGTCAGGGCGTGGCCATCGTCTACATCTCGCACCACCTGCCCGAGGTCCTCGAGCTGGCCGATCGCGTGACCGTGCTGCGAGACGGCCGACATGTGGCCACGCGGGACGTCCACGGTCTGACCGAAGACGACCTGGTCACGCTAATGGTCGGCCGCGAGCTTCGCGACATCTACGGGCGGCGGAGCGCGATCGCGGATGATACTCCGGTCTGTCTGCGCGTCGAGGGTCTCACGCGACGGGGTGCGTTCGAAGACGTGAGCCTCCAGGTTCGGCGCGGCGAGATCGTCGGGCTGGCCGGACTCGTCGGGGCCGGTCGGACGGATCTCGGACGTGCGATCTTCGGCGCGGAGCCCGCCGATAGCGGTTCGATCCAGATCGACGGACGGCCCGTCCACATCACGACACCGACCGAGGCCATGCGGGCCGGCATCGCTTACGTTTCCGAAGACCGCAAGGAGCTTGGCCTATACCTTCGCCACACGGTCCGCGAGAACCTGGCCGCGCCGCGACTGGAACGATTCTGCACCACCTGGGGAGCGGTCCGAGACGGCCGGATCGACGAGTACGCGCGGAAGTCGTGCAAGCGCTTCGGTGTGGTCACGCCTGACGTGCACCAGATCGTCGGTCGTCTCAGCGGCGGCAACCAGCAGAAGGTCCTGCTGGCGACGTGGATGGGCATCCAGCCGAAGGTCCTGATCGCCGACGAGCCGACGCGGGGCGTGGACGTGGGCGCGCGGAGCGAGATCTATGCGCACCTGCGCAGGCTGGCTGCAGGCGGTGCGGGCGTCGTGCTGATCTCCTCGGATCTGCAGGAGATCCTCGGTATGTCCGACCGCGTGCTCGTGATGCGGGCCGGCCGAATCGCCGCCGGCTTCGACCGCGCGGACGCGACGGAGGAGGCCATCATCGCCGCGGCGCTCGGCACCGCAGCACAGAGCGGCCAAGCCGCTGCCTCGACACCAACGTCGGGAGGGATACCATGAGCTCGAGTTGGATCGCGCGCGTCGCCCGCATCGCCGAGTTGCGGATCTTCCTCGTGGTCGTCGCGTTCGGGGTCGCGATGACGATCTACGACGCACGCTTCTTCTCGCCGGATACGATCAGCACGATCCTCTTGTATCTCTTCGGCTACGCGATCATGGCGTGCGGCATGACGATCCTGCTCGTCTCCGGCGGTTTCGATCTGTCCGTCGGCTCGGTCTCGGCCCTGGCGGCGATCGTGGCGGCCGTCCTGATGAAGGACTCCTCGATCCAGCTTGCCTGGCCGATCGCGATGATCTGCGGCCTTGCGGCCGGTGGGCTCTGCGGGCTCTTCAACGGCCTGATCGTCGCCCGTCTCGGCATCAACCCGTTCATCACCACGCTCGGGACGATGCTGTTGGCGAGGGGCCTGACGTACATCATCTCCAGCGGGATCGGACGCTCGGGGCTGCCCGCGGGGTTTTGCTGGCTCGGGCAGGGCTACGTCCTCGGCGTGCAGACGCCCATCGTCGTCTCGCTCGTGCTGGTGGCGGTGGCGGATGTCCTGCTTCGCAAGAGCCGCTTCTTCCGACAGAACTACTATATCGGCGGCAACGAGCAGGCAGCCTGGCTGAGCGGCATCGCCGTAAATCGCGTCAAGGTGCTGAACTACGTCATCTCCGGGACGCTGGCCGCGCTGGCCGGGCTCCTGTTCGCGGCGCGGCTCGGAACGGCCATGCCCAACGCCGGCGACGGCGACGAGCTGAAGGTCATCACGGCCGTCATCGTGGGCGGGGCAAGCCTCTCCGGCGGCAAGGGTACGGTGCTGGGCGCGTTCCTCGGCTGCCTGCTGCTGGCGATGATCCGCCCGGCCATCGACTCGATCGGAATCGAGGACTTCTGGGAGAAGGCCGTCGTCGGCGGCGTGCTCCTGACGGCCGTCATCCTCGACCGCGCGGGAAGACGTGAATGAAGGAGAGATCGTTGTGAATCAGAAGACACACACATCCCGCAGCCGCGTCGAGGCGGCGTTGAACCACACCGAACCCGATCGA
>CAZKCX010000322.1:0-1175 GCA_964550865.1 uncultured Planctomycetales bacterium | reverse complement strand
CGAGTGCCGTTCGATCTCGGCGGCTCGGTCCTGACGGGCATTCACGAACGAGCGTATCGACGGCTTCGCGAGTACCTGGGCCTGCCACCCGTCGACGTCGTGATTGAGGATCCGTTCCAGCAGCTTGCCCGCGTCGACGAGGATCTCAAGCGACGCCTGGAGGTCGACGTGTACGGCCTCAACCCCGGCCCGCCGACCGGCTACGAAATGCGCAACTGGAGCGAGGATGGGTACGACAAGTACCGCGACGAGTGGGGCATCGAGTGGTGGATGCCGCAAGAGGACGGCTTCTACTATGACATGCGCAAGCACCCGCTCGCCGGGGTCGACACCGCCGAGGCCCTCGCCAAGGTCGACTTCCCCGACCCGCTCGATCCCGGTCGCTTCGAGGGTATGGCCGAGCAGGCAGACCGCCTCATGAACGAACGAAAGGTCGCGTACATCCTCGGCCGCAACGCAGCGGGTATCCTCGAGGTCGCCCTATGGATGCGCGGCAGCGAGGACTTCTACTGCGACCTCGTCGCCAATGAGCCCTTCGCCGAGGCCCTGTTGGACAAGATCCTCGAGATCAAGATGCGATATTGGGAGCGGGCCCTCGAGCTCGTCGGCGAGAACGTCTCAATCGTCTCCGAGGCCGACGACCTGTGCACGCAGCAGGGCATGCTGATCAGCCCGGATCTCTACCGCGCGATGATCAAGCCACGGCACGCGAAGCTCTTCGCGCACATCCGCAAGCACGCCGCCCGCGACGTCAAGATCTTCTACCATTGCTGCGGGGCCGTCATGGACCTGCTGCCCGACCTCATCGAGTCCGGCGTCGACATCCTCAACCCCGTTCAGGTCAGCGCCGCCGGCATGGACACGAAGGAGCTCAAGCGACGTTTCGGCAAGGACCTGACGTTCTGGGGCGGCGGCGTCGACACGCAGCGCGTTCTACCCCGCGGTACGCCGGAGGAGGTCCGCGACGAGGTGAAGCGCCGCATCGACGACCTCGCGCCCGGCGGGGGCTTTGTCTTCGCCACGGTGCACAATGTGCAGGCGGACGTCCCGCCGGAAAACCTCATGGCGATGTGGGAGGCACTTCGCGAGTTCGGCGCGTACGACCGCACATAGCTCCAGCCGCAGCGCGTGCGGTGCACTTGGTCTTGTCCGACTGCAGCGCAGGCGCACGGCTT
>CAZKCX010000321.1:0-7722 GCA_964550865.1 uncultured Planctomycetales bacterium | reverse complement strand
CGCAACTCATTCGATGGGCGTCCAGCCGATGGGTGGCCCACCTCTTCAGAGGTGGGGAACACGAATCGGCAGCCAATTCGCGTCCCCCACGGCTAAAGCCATGGGCCACGCACCCATCAGCTGACGAGCGACAGAGCACTAGTGCGTCAGGCAAGCGAGTCACACGAGGTCCGTACGCCCATGCTCACGCCACGCAGTCGACACGCCGTCCTCCTCCTCCGCCTGGGTGAGGCCGTGGTCGTCGTCGGCGGACTCGTTACACTGCTGGCCGTGGTCGCTTCGGGAGCCTGAACCCCAGGCATTCTCCCTCATCGCCCCCCTTCCCATTCGCGTTCCGCGCAGCATCCAGAGAGCGTCATTCGGAACGGTCGGTCCGCTTCCACGCGGCCGTCCTTGTTGCGGGCCAACCCGTTTGCCCGGGAGTACGTCTCTCCCCTCATGCATCTTCGCGCCAATCCGTCCAAACGTCGCCAAACGATGGTATAATGGCTGCTCGTCGATTCCATTCTCAGCGAGGCGATCATGTCCAGTCCCGTCACCGAATCCGTCACGAACGAGGCCGCAAGCCCCAAGCAGATTCTCTCGCCCCTGACGGGTGAGCCGGTACGAGCGAAGCTGGGGGAGCGAACGCTCTGTGAGATCACGCCGACCCGGCCCGAGGATCTTCCGAGCGTCTACGAGCGTGCCCATGCCGCACAGCCCGGATGGGGCGAGACCTCGGTGGCCGACCGCCTGGCCCTTCTGGAACGCGTGTACCGTCTGCTGTATGCCCACCGGCATGATGTGGCCGAGACGATCCAGGACGCAACAGGCAAACCCGTGAGCGAGGCCCTGCTGAGCGAGGTCCATAACACCCTCGACGGGTGCGCGTTCCTGCTCGATCATGCCAAGCGGATTCTCTCGCCCAAGCGTCTGCCCGCTCCGTTCCTGCTTAAGGTGATGGGCTACCGCGCGACGCTCCGCCGCAAACCCCACGGGGTCGTGACCAAGGTCAGCGCGTTCAACTATCCGTTCAAGTTCGCATTCGATGCGGCCGGCTTCGCGGTGACGGCCGGCAACGCCGTGGTCATCAAGCCGGATTGGTCCGTCTCTCATCCCGCGACATTGGTGCAATGGCTCTTCGAGGAGGCGGGCATTCCGACCGACGTGGTGCAGACCATCTATGGAAAGGGGTTGGGTCGGTATGTCGTGCAACAACCGATGGACTATCTGAGCTTCACCGGCGGGACCGACACCGCCGCAAGGATCTGGCAGAACCTGCCCCGCCCGATCCCGATCTCGTTCGAGCTGGGCGGGATGGATCCATTCATCGTCCTACCGGATGCGGACCTCCATGTGGCCTCGCGAGCACTCTTGTGGGGGCGGCTGATCGCCTGCGGCCAGACCTGTGTCGCCAGCAAGCGGGCCATCGTTGTGGACGATCCGCCCGGCCGGGCGGAGGAGTTCGGGCGGATCATGGCCCAGTCGCTCGAGTCCCTGCGCCTGGCGGAAAGCAACCGGGCGGAGTATGACGTCGGCCCGATCATCAATGAGGAGGCGGCCGAAGGACTCAACGAGCAACTCGATCGCGTCCGCAACACCGATGCGCGATGCCTCTATGAAGCACAGCCCGGACGAGCCGAGCGCCCGAGCCTGTGGTTGGTTTCGGAAGCTGCCAGGGACAATCAGCCGCTCCTCGAGGAGGAGTTCTTCGGCCCCGTCATGTGCGTCATCCCCGTGGCCGACAAAGACGAGGCGGTGGCCGTAGCCAATCGGCAACCCTATGGGCTCGGCAGCAGCGTGTTCGGCAAGGACAAGGAGCAGGCCCATCAGGTCGCCGCCCGGCTCGAGGCGGGAATGAAGTGGGTCAACAACGTGGTGACCACCACCGGCGGGTGGCCCTGGACGGGGTGCAAGGGGTCCGGCCCCGGCCACGCCTTGGGGGAGGACGGCCTTCTCGCGCTCACGCGTCCCGAGGTCACCGTGACGTACCGGGGTCACGATCTGCTGGCGATGCCCCACATCCTTCCGTACGATGCCGACCACCTTGCCATGGTCGATGGGATGGTTACGGCCTGCCATTCCCCCGGAGTTATCAGCCGGTTGGGGGGCTGGCGAAGAATGCTTTCTGCAAATTTCCGCCGTTTGAAGACAATCGGGGCGCTCCCCTTTAGCAAATCTGGTTAGGAAGCTCGACTCCGGGAGGCGTGTTATCGGAGGCTGCGGCCCGCGGCCTCCTCCCGGACAGGTGTTTTTCTATCTCCCTATTTTGCAGTGTTTTGTGTTCTATCCTGCCTTTCAGTGGGCGATTCTGGGGTTTCCCCGGTGGGCCATGCGTAAAGCCATCCAATAGCTACTCCTGCCTTCATTTAACGCAGTGGAACCCATTTGCAGGGGTTCATACCTGGATGATCGCCGGGCTTTCCCTATAATGAAAAATCAACTACAGACCGACTGTAATTATATATGCAGAGCTTCACACTAAGAGGAAGGGACCGAATCGTGGGTACTGAGCAAACCATCTTCGTAGTCGACGACGAACCGGCCGTGCGAGACGCATTGGAACTGCTGATGGAATCGGTACGCCTCCCTGTGGAGACGTTTTCCTCCGCCGAGGAATTCCTGGAGGTGTATGATGGCGATCGACCCGGGTGTCTGATCCTGGACGTCCGTCTGCCCGGCATGAGCGGCTTCGAGCTTCAGGAGCGTCTGGCTTCTGAGCCCTGTCCGTTGCCCATTATCATGATCACGGGATTCGGCGACATCTCGATGGCCGTGCGGGCGATCGAAAACGGGGCGATCGATTACATCACGAAGCCATTCAACGAGCAGATCCTCCTGGAGCGGGTGCGTCAAGGCTTGCGTCAATGCGAAGTGACGCGCCAGAAGCTGGTGGCGAAGACCAAGCTTCTGGAGCGCTATGAGACGTTGACGCGCCGGGAACGTGAGGTGATGGCGTTGGTGGTCCAAGGCAAGGCGAACAAGATGATCGCCGCCGAACTGGGCGTGAGCTGCAAGACAGTCGAAGGCCATCGCGCGCATGTCATGGAGAAGATGGGGGCCGACAGCCTCGCCACGCTCGTGCGTTTGGGGCTCATGCTGGAACGGGCAGGGGAACCCCCTCGGTACAAGATGGGAAAGCGCCGGTACATGGTCGCTGCCATATAGACGATGGAAAGCCCGAGGTTGACCAAGGTTGCCGGGCCTTGGGGGACAAGAATGCGAAGGCGTAACGGGGGTTGTCCCCAACGAGCCTTCCGCGAAGGTCGGGGAATGTGGCAGCAATCAGCAATTCCGGCGAAGGGGTGTGGTCGGCGTGCTGCTTCGGCACCGCGCCAACCAGGGATATCGGTCACGGTCGTTGTGCGCATTGAGGGCTCGTTCGATGCCGCCACGAGTTCCACGGGCTGGGATTATGCATCGAAAGATGGCCTCATTGCCGTCCGTCTCGCTCTGCCTTCGCCGTCCGTGCGACGTTGTTGCCGCGTCTCGTGAGACGTACCGATGTTGTCACCCACCAACGGCAAGAAGGCGACCCTTCCTCAGAAGTGATTCCACACTCATCCACCGATTGCTTGGGCGGCGGGGAGCCCGAGAGAACAGGCACCGTCGTGACCGCCACGTAAGGGATCAAGATTTCCTCGGGTAAGGGTTCGTCTTGCATGACCCAAGAGCATTCACAACATAGCGGCAAGGAAGACCGTACCCTCGCCGAAGCCCACCAGGCCTTGGACACCCTCGAGGATCGTCTGCGCAGGATGGGCGAAGGACCTGGCGAGTTTCCGGCAGATCTCGTCGATCTCGTGCTTCAGATTCGGTGGGGCCTGAACGCCGATTACACCGGGACGGGCTCAATGCGTTCTTGCCGTCCGGACCCGAGACAAAGATCGAAGCGGCGATATCTCGGTGCGACGCCTCAACAGAGAAACGCAGCGGACTCCTGAGGGAGTCGGCAATTCGGAAGCGGAACGATTGCATGGCGCAGCATGAAGCAGAACCCCGTGTCGACAGGCGACATCAAGTCGTTGCCGACCTGCTGGAGAACATCACGGCGTTGCCTACAACGGCGACGATACCGTTGAAGCTCCTGCAGCTCCAACGAAGTCGCTCGTCCAGCCTGGCACAGTTCGCCGATATCCTCGCGGCGGATCCATGCCTGTGCGGAAAGGTCCTGAGTCTGGCGAACTCCGCCTGGTTTAGCCCCCCGCGCGCGATCACGAAGCTCAGTGAGGCCATCGGGATGATCGGGCTGCGAAACCTGATCCCGCTCGTGCTGGCGTCGGCGATGGCGGGCATCTACGACGGTCTCGCATTGAAGGCGAGCCTCCGCAAGCAGCTCTGGGAGGCCTCGCTTCTCAAGGGCGTGGCGGCCCGCGAATGCGCCCGGCACGAGGCCCCCGAAATGATGGAGGAGGCGTTTATCTGCGGCTTGATCCAGGACTTGGCGCTGCCTGTCCTCTTCGTCAGCGATCGCGTTTCCTGGCAGCAGTTGGATGAGATCCTCGACGCCGGGGACAACGACGCCGAGCAGCAAGAGCGGGCCTTGTTCGGGAAGAGCCATGCGGAGCTCAGTGCTTTTCTCGTGATGCGTTTCGAGCTTCCCGAGTTCTACCAGAACACGACCCGCGCGCATCACGACGAGAGCGCCTTGTCTGAGGCCACGGGCGATCGCGGTCTGACGCGATGCCTCACGATGGCGGCCCTCTTTCCCCACCGATGGGTGGGGCAGATCTGGGACTGCCGGCACCTGGTGAACTACCTCCTGCCCGACGGAACGATCCGCGAACAGGCGATATCGTCGGTGGATCTCATGGACACGATCGAGCGGGAGTTCTCGGCCCTGCGCGACCTTATGGACGAAAGCCCCGATTTGGAGAGCAGCATTCCGCGGCTGATGCAGGAGGTCAGCGCCGAGCTCGCCCGCGGGATTGAGTCTCTCATCGGTGAGTCCAATACGATGATCTCCGTCTACGAGACGGTGGAGTCTCAGCTGCGTCAACGCATCCAGAAGCTGGAAGTGAAGGCCACGCAATCGGACCACGACGCGCTGACCGGATGCCTGAACCGACGCGGGCTGGCCCAACGCGCACGGGGGTTCTTCCGCCGGGCCAGGGAGGTCCGCGCCGGTTGCCTGGTCGGCTTCCTCGACATCGACAACTTCAAGGAAGTCAACGACCGATTCGGTCACCCGACCGGAGACAAGGCACTTCGAGCCGTGGCGAAATCCCTTTCCGCCTTCGCCGAACGACGTGGACTCGTCAGCCGATTCGGCGGAGACGAATTCGTATTCATGGTCCTCACGGAGAATCGCGACAAGGCGAACGATCTGATCGAGCGCCTGCTCGGCCTCTTGGACGACATCTCGATCACGCAGGAGGAGGAGGCGATCCGCGTCACGACGAGCCTGGGCCTGCTCTGGATCGGCAAGCCCGAGGGCATCGGGAGCTTCAAGAGGGTGCTCGGGCAGGCAGATCGATTCATGTACGAGGCCAAAAGGACGGAGGGGGCGAGATACGTCTTCGGAGAGTTTCGGCCTCCGCACGGGGACCTAGTCGACGGAGGCTAGTGCTGGATTTCAGGAGTATCGCGACTACGTGCCCGAGCCGCGGCATTCATGCCGCGCGGTCGCGCCGGATGAATCCGGCGGCTCGGGCAGCGACAGTGTAGTGTGCGGTCCTGTCCATAGTCGCACGATTTGTGAAACGCGGTACTAGCGTCACCGTGCGGTTGCGGACACGTGGATCGTGAAGATGATCAACGAGTACCGGATCCAAGCCGACCGCGACCTCCCCGAGGACCCCTCGGCCGGACTCCCCGCGGTCGCCGAAGGCGAAAAGGCGATCTACACGACGTCAAGAAGCCAGACGCTTACCCGTTCGCCCTCGTTGTATGAGCTGTTTCCGACGGCGACATGGGCGCTGTCCGAAGGCGGCTCGGGCTCCCTGCCCGTCGGGTACTTCGAGTTCACCGACGGGGTTTGCCACACCGCTCAGTGGGACGATCCCGAGGCGGCGCTCGTCATGTTGCTCGGTGAGGAGAGCATCCCGACGGGCATCGTCGAGGACGGCGAGCGCGCGTTCCTGTTCATCGATGAGCAAGGTACGGTCATGCAAACCTACGCCTATATCGAAGCCGAAGATCTCGTCCAGCTCGATACCGTCGAGGAGAACCCTCTGATCGGTTCTCGGGCGGAACCCTCCGAACACGAATCCTGGCGATGGGCCGTGGAGGACTCGATGTCGGGAGGCTCGGTGGAGGTCCGCTTCGCGTTCGACCTGACCGTCTACGGCGGAAGCGAGGAGGAAGGGCGCGAGGTCCTCGTGCGGAACACGGTCGTCTACAAGGCCACGGAGGACATCCCGGAAGATCCCGGCTCGGGCCGACCCGCCATCCCCGCCGGGAGCGAAGTCACCTATTATCAGGAAGCGGAGTATCTGATGCGATCGTCGGAGGGTCCGTTTTCTCTCTTCCCGGACGCCGAATACGAGACGTACGTGAGCGATGGGCCGTAGGCTGCCGCGAGGATGGCTTCTCCCCGCCGGTCGCGCGATACCCATAAAAGAGCACCGGCACGACGCTCGTAGCCGTGCCGGTGCTTGCTTTCTTCGTACCGGTGGAACGTCGTCCTTGCTTTCGGGAGGGCTACTCCTTCCCGTTGCCGTCGCCCGAGGCCGATGCCATGTACTGATACTGTGCCCAGCGCTCGTTGACGTCCTGCTGGTAAAGATCGAGCAGGCGCTCGGCGTCTTCCGGCTTGGCCTTCATCAGCGAGGTGAAGCGGATCTCGTTCTTGGCATAGTCCCGAAGCGGCATGCTCGGGGGCTTGCTATCAAGCTGGAGCGGGTTTTTGCCCTGGTCGGCCAGCCGCGGGTCGTAGCGGTAGAGGACCCAGGCGCCGCAGTTCACCGCGTCCTTCTGATGGTCCATGCCGACCCGTAGATTGAAGCCCTGCCCGATGCAGTGGCTGTAGGCGATGATGATGCTCGGGCCGTGATACGACTCGGCCTCGAGGAACGTCTTGACGGTGTGGGAATCGTTCGCGCCCATGGCGACGCTCCCGATGTAGATGTTCCCGTAGGTCATCAGCATCATGCCCAGGTCCTTCTTGCGCTGCTGCTTTCCGCCGTCGGCGAACTGGGCACGGGCGGCGCGGGGCGTGGCCTTGCTGGCCTGGCCGCCGGTGTTGCTGTAGACCTGCGTGTCCAGCACGAGGATGTTCACGTCGGCCCCACACGCGAGCACGTGCTCGACGCCGGATGTGCCGATGTCGTACGCCCAGCCGTCGCCTCCGAGGATCCACACCGAGCGACGCACCAGGTAGTCCGCCACGGCCAGGAGGTTCTTACACTCCGGATCGTCCTGACCCTCGAGCAGCTTCTTGACCTCGGCCACGCGCTTGCGCTGCTCCTCGATGGCAATCGAGTCGGTCATGTCGGCCGTCTGGATCGCCTTGATCAGGTCGTCCTTGCCCTTAAGGGGCTCGACGCGTTTCAGGAGCTCCTTCGCGTACTGCTGCAGACGGTCGCTCGTCAGCCGCATGCCCATGCCGAACTCGGCGTTGTCCTCGAACAGGCTGTTCGACCAGGCCGGCCCGCGGCCGTCGTCCCGGGTGCAGTACGGCGTGGTCGGCAGGTTGCCGCCGTAGATGCTGCTGCACCCGGTGGCGTTGGCGACGATCATCCGATCGCCGAAGAGCTGCGTGGCGAGCTTGACGTAGGGCGTCTCGCCGCATCCCGCACACGC
>CAZKCX010000320.1:0-7737 GCA_964550865.1 uncultured Planctomycetales bacterium | reverse complement strand
AGGTCGATCAGGCCATCGAGAAGGCCATTGCGTCCTTGCTCAAGCGCCAACCCGAGGAGGATTGGACGCTCCGCGTCTACAAACGCCAGCGGAAGCAGGTCCTCAAGAAGGTCGAAGAGAAGGGCCGCATGGTCGAGAAGATGCAGCTCGAGAAGTGGGAGGAGGTGCCCAGTGAGACGTTCCGCGGCCAGCCGGTCGAGGACCTGCCGGACGGCGGCATCGTATTCCGAAAGAAGGACGGCCAGATCCTCCGCGTGCCGAAGCCGTTCATTGCCTACCTCATGCCCGCCGGGAGCTTCCACCCCGAACGTCTCGAATCGAAGAACGGCGGGGCTACGTGCGTGGCGACCCTCGCGCTGCTCGAGGCGGGACTGAGCCACCACAATTCGCGGATCAAGGCCGCCTTGCGCGTGCTGGAGAACCTGCCGCTCAACTTTACGTACAGTCGCGCGCTTCGCGCGAACATCTACGCCCTACTGACGTCCCGCGTCCGCGACAGCCGCGAGCGAAGCCATTTCCGACGTCTGCTCCACGCGGATATGCAGTGGCTCGAGCGGGCCATGTCGCCGGACGGCTGGTATCACTACGGCGCGAAGGCCAAACGCGGGCAGGGGGACAACAGTTGCACGCAGTTCGGCGTCTTGGGCATGTGGGCGTGCGCCAACGCAGGCATGGAGATCCCCGAGGGCTACTGGCGGGTGGTGGAACGGCATTGGCTGGAGACGCAGGGGAGCAAGGGGGCGTGGTCTTACGTCAAACGCCCGCCCGATGTCATGCCCAAGCTGCGGCCCGGTGACGCCCCACTCAAGAATCGCCCTCGCGACACCATGACCACGGCGGGTGTGAACACGTTGTACGTCGTGCTGGACAAGCTGCACGCCCGCACGGAGTCCTCCTACCGATGGCTCAAGGGCGTCCGGCCGAACCCGCGAACCCGCGAGGCCGTCGCTCAGGACTTCTACGCGATCAACGGCGGGCTCAAGTGGATGGCCCAACACGGCGCGGCCAAGAGCAACAACTTCTACCAACTCTTCGGACTCGAGCGGCTCGGCGTCGCCAGTGGCCTGAAGTTCATCGGCAAGACCGATTGGTACGCCGCGAACGTCGACCGGCTGGTCAAGCACAAGTGGGGCGGCGATCCCGTCGTGGACGGGTTCTACCTGATCTTCCTCGTCTACGGGCGCGCCCCGATCGTCTTCAACAAGCTGCAATGGGGCACGCCGGACCAATGGAACTACTACTTCCGCGACCTCCACTACCTCTGCCGATTCCTCAACCGTGAGGTGGAACGCAAACACAAGTGGCAGATCGTCTCGCTCGCCTCGCCCCTGCACGACCTCCGCGACGCCCCGATTCTTTACGTGGCCGGCAGCGGTCGCTTCGACGTGCCGAAGGACCACCTGGCCAAGCTCCGCGACTACTGCGAGGCCGGCGGCACGGTCGTCGGTCATCCCAATCGGGACGACAGCAAGTTCGCCGCGTCGTTCAAGAAGACGATGGTGGATCTGTTCCAGGACCGCGGCTATCGATTCGAAACGATGGGCAGGGACCACCCGGTCTTCTCCACGCACTTCGGCAAAAGCGCCAAGACACGGTTCAAGCGAAAGGTCCCCGTAGAAGGCATGAGCGACGGCGGACGGACCTTCGCTTTCTGCTTCGGCGGCGACATCGCCGGAGCGCTGCACCAGAACCGCATCATCACCTACGCCGACGCGTTCCGGATCATGGCGAACATCCGCTTCTACGCCGCGGGGGCCTACAAGGAGCTGCCCGGTCGGCTGCGGCCCAAAGGACTGCCCGGCGAGCCCGCCGCCGCCAAGGGCAAGCTCACCATCGGCCGCGTCAAGCACAAGGCCGACTGGGACGCGAACCCGACCGCCTGGAAGCGCATGGGCGAGCGGTTGCGGCACTTCCAGGGCGTCGCCATTGAGAAGGTCAAGGGCGTCGACCCCGGGAAGACCGACCTCGCGTCGCTCGACATCGTCCACATCACCGGCCACGGCAAGCTGGACCTCGGGTCGTCGGAGCAAAAGGCGCTGAAGGACTACATCGAGGCCGGTGGGCTGGTCCTCATCGACGCGGCGGCGGGAGATCAGGACTTCGCCACCTCGGCCGGTCAGTTGGTCGACGACCTGTACCCGGACAAGGGCGAGTTGCTGGCCATCTCGCATCCGATCGTTCAAGGCGGTCCGGGCGGCACGAAACCGCTCGGCAAGCTCAGGCCGACACGCTGGGGCAGCTCGCGTCTGCGGGGGCGCGACGCGCCGCCGATGTCGGCCGTGGTGGTCGATAACCGGGTGGGGCTGCTCTACGCCCCGTTCGATCTGACCGCCTCCATGGACGGACATTTCATCTACGGCATGCACGGCTACAAGCGCGAGTCTGCCTTGGACATCATGACGAACCTCCTCGTCTGGCGATTCGAGCAGGCCAAAGGGAAGTAACGGCGACGGACCGAACCCCACCCAGCACGGAGAGCAGCCTGATGCAAATCTTGACGCCGATGAAGCGGCTTTCCGCAGCCGCGGCTTTGGTCGTTGTCCCCGGGCTGGCACTCAGCCCAACCAATGCCGACACGCTCTGGCCCAGCGATGCCCTGACCAAGGTCATGCGCTCGGCACAACCGCCGACGGAAGGGACCACGCAGGGCTGGCAGCTCTGGGGCGCGCGCGGCGAGGTCGTCAGCGGCCAGGCGGTGTTTCGAGCCAAAGAGGATGTACAGGCGTCCGCCACGATCTCCGACCTCGTGCAGGGCGCGGGCAAGGCGACGATCTCCGCCAAGGCGGTCGCCCTCCAGTGGGTCCGCTACATCGACGTGACGCGCAACACTAAGGGGATCCCCGACGACGAGCTCGTCGCCAAGGCCCCGACCAGCATACCCGACCCGTACTGGGAGGGAGCGGAGGTGGCCGTCAAGGGGAATCGGGCCCAGCCGATCTGGATCGAGATCACCGTTCCTCGGGACGCGGCCGCCGGGAAGTATGCAGGTACGCTCAGGGTCCGCTGCGACGGCGAAGAATCCACGCTGCCACTCAGGCTGCACGTCTGGGGATTCGAGGTCCCCACCGAACGGCATCTCTCGGTCGTCAATTGGTGGCGGTTTCCCGGCGTGGGCTTTGCGCACATCAAGCCGTTCACCGACGCGTACTACGCCCTGCTTGATCGCTGCTGTCGGTTCCTGGTCGCCCATCGGCAGACCGACCTCCATGCGTCCCTCGGGCTGATCCAGGAAGGCGGTTCGGACGAAAAGGGATTCACACACGACACGAGCCGGCTGGAGCGCTACGCGGAGACGGCCTTCGGCGCCGGCATCCGACAGCTCCAGCTCCACTCGGCCGGGCGGCGTACGGCCGGGCATGCCTCGCCGAAGTGCACGATCGTCACGCGACCGGATGCCCTGCGACGGCTGGCCGCGCTCGAAAAGCTCATCAAGCGGAAGGGTTGGCAACGCCGCTTCGCCGTGAGCATCTGTGACGAGCCCTTCATCCACGCCGAGGAGTCGTACGCGCGGGCGGTCGACGAGGTGCACCAGGCCGCCCCGAGCGTCCGCGTGATCGAGGCGGTCGAGGCGGAGTACTTCGGGGATCTGGACATCTGGGTGCCCAAGCTGAGCCATCTGAACCTGTGGTACGATCGGTTCGACGAGGTACGCCGCACTCACGACGACGTCGAGATGTGGTTCTACACGTGCTGCCACCCGGTCGGGCGATACCCAAACCGCTTCCTCGACCAGTCGGTGCTCAAGGCCCGCGTGCTGCATTGGATCAACTACCTCTACGACCTGGACGGCTACCTCCATTGGGGGCTGAACCACTTCCACGGAGACAAGCCGTTTACGCAGGAGGCGATCAGCCATCGGCTGCCGCTCGGGGACCGGGCCGTCGCCTATCCGGGTAAGGAGGGATTCCTCGGCTCGATCCGGCTAAGCGCGATGCGCGACGGCATCGAGGACTTCGAGTACCTGTGGGTCTTGGAGGATCGGCTCCGCCGGATCAAGGAGCGGGTCGGCAAGGACGCCTTCTGGCTCGACCCCCGTCAGCGGCCCCTGGAGCTGTGCCGTCGAGTGGTCTGGTCGTTTCACGACTATGCGCGGGATGCCAACGTGATGGCCGCCGCAAGAAAGGCCATCGCCGAGGAGATCGTGTCGCTGGATTCCGATCCGCTGCTGGTGGTGCAGACCGCGCCGCCGGAGGGAACGGTCGTGCCTGCCGGACCGCGGAACATCGGCGTGCGAGGACTCGTCCCGCCGGGGGCGAAGGTCACGCTCAACGGAAAGGCGTTGTCGAACGTCCGGCCGAGCGGCTACTTCCTGTGTCCCTACTTCATGCCGGACGAAAGGCCAACGATCACGGTGACGGTCGAGCATAACGGAAAAAGGCGGACGGCCACACGGACGTTCCGCCTGACGGACTGACGCAACGAGGTCGATCGGCGGTCAGGCGGCATGGCAACTTGACCGCCTGCGTCGCCGCGATACACTGACGCATTGCCACAGACGACGCGAAAGACAAAAGGACATCCTACGGGACAGACCCATGCCCAACTACGCCATGCTCACCGCCATCGGAAAGGACCGTCCTGGAATCGCCGCCGGGGTGTCGGGCATCCTCTTCGAGGAGGACTGCAATATCGAGGATTCGCGGATGGCGCGGCTTGGCGGGGATTTCGCCATCATGCTCATGCTTCGTATGCCCGAGGGCCGAACCGTACACCAGCTGCAGGAGGACCTCGCCCCCCTACAGGAGGATCTGAAGCTCACGTTCCAACTGACCGACCTCCGTCCGGAGGACGCCATGGAGGCCCCGGAGGCGCCCAAGCACGTCGTCAGCGTCTATGGGGCGGACAAGAAGGGCATCGTGGCGAAGATCACGCGACAGTTGGCGGATCGGAGCGTGAACATCACGAACCTGACCACGCACGTCGTGCAGCATCCGCAGCCGCTGTACATCATGCTGATCGAAATCGAAGTGCCCCCCTACGTCGATCCCGACGCCCTGGCGAAGGAACTCGCCGCGGTAAGCCAGGAACTCGATGTCCAGGTCTCCATGAAGCCCAAGGAAAGCTCGATGCCCTAGTACCGAGTATCACAAGTCGTGCGACTATGGACAGGACCGCACCCGCCACTATCGCTGCCCGAGCCGCGGCATTCATGCCGCGCGGCCGCGCCGGATGTCCGGCGGCTCGGGCATATCGTCGCGATACTTCTGAAATGCAGTACTCGCGGCGTTGTTCCCCGTCAATCGGTGAGCTCGTACGCGAAGGCAAACGTCCTTGCGCGCTGGCAGGAGTCTCTCCCCCTCCTCTGGGCACGCCAAGCCATCGAATCGTGTGCGGCCGCGCTCCCCCACCACCTGGGTCGGACACCTCGCCCGCTGCATAAAGAAACAAATCCCCTCTCAGGCTCGAGGCCTGATCAGGGGCCGACCGGGATTTCTTCTGGTTGGTGGTACGGCGGCTACTGAACCGTGCGGACGGATGTGGCCTTTAGTCCCTTGGGTCCGCGCTCGTAGTCGAGCTCCACTGCCTGTCCCTCAGCCAGGGTCCGATAGCCGTCCATCTGTAC
The DNA here is from genome assembly GCA_964550865.1 of uncultured Planctomycetales bacterium. Taxonomy (GTDB): domain Bacteria; phylum Planctomycetota; class Phycisphaerae; order UBA1845; family JAFGLZ01; genus JAFGLZ01. The sequence goes on along the minus strand of CAZKCX010000320.1, from coordinate 2,174 downwards.
GACAGAGTGATGGACGAAGATGTCCTCTTCCATGCCATCCAATTGGATGAAACCGAACCCCTTCTGGTCGTTGAACCACTTCACCTTACCGCTTTGCATTACGACGCCCTCCGCATTCGGAAGTACAGAAATGCAGCCCCCCTACATGCACAACAACGCCAGCGTCCCCGCCGGGGCACTTGCCCGCCGTCCTTCCATACAGAACCCAGCGTCCAGATATTAAGTCTGCCGGAAATGAATGAAGTGAGTCAAGAAAAATTCCGCCGAAACGGCTACATTTGGGTAGGTATATTTACTCACGAACCCCGCTGCCGAGTCACGAGCCGATGCGCCAGCCGCGTCGGCTCCGGGAGCCGGTACCTCGTGCAGCAAGATAGCACAAGGTCAACGGCCCCACCTAACGTGGCCCTATGGCCCACGCTAACGTAGATGCATTTCACTCTGGCCCGGCTCCGAACGACGGAGCCGATGACCTCCTCGCCGTCGAGGAGATCTCTCCGGCACCCTCGCGTGGTGCCCGGCTCCCGATGCTCGCCGCACAGTCGGCTCTTGGCACACCCGATCGTGGGCAGATCCGCCACCACTCCGATGTGGCACGCCAACCCCATTCGGCGAGGGTGGGCGAATCCCTGGCCGTCCATCAGCAGGACGTCGGGCACACAATGGAGCTTCCGCAACGTCGCCAAGACGGCCGGGGCCTCGCGGAACGATAGGAGCCCCGGGACGTACGGGAATCGGACTCGCTGAACCGAAACACGCTCTTCAAGGACCGCCTGCCTCCGACGGTCCCAGACCACGACGCCCGCGACGCAGCTTTCGCCGTCCGGGGTGAAGGCCATGTCCGCGCCGGCGATCCGAGTCGGCCGGCGCGGGAGCGGTTCATGGACGACGCGATCGGCGAGGTCACGTTGAATCCGGATCGCGCGCTTCGGCGAGACGTCCCAGCGATGCGGGCAACGCGGTAGCTTCATCGCAATGACCCGAGCAGGTCTTGCAGCCGGCGGATCGCTTCGTCCGTTTGCTCCGCGGAGACGTCCAGATGGGTCAGGGCCCGGACCGTCTGCGGGGCGACGGCAAGCATCTTCACACCGACGGCGTCCATCCTGTCGACGAGGTCCTGGGCGGTGCCGAGCGCGGGCTTGACGTCGAAGAGGATGATGTTCGTTTCGACCCGCGTCGGATCGATCGACAGACCCGGAAGATCGGCAAGGGCTTCGGCGAGGCGCTTGGCGTTGGCATGGTCCTCCGTAAGACGCTCGCGGTGATGCTCGAGCGAGTAGATCGCGGCGGCCGCGAGGATGCCCGCCTGCCGCATGGCCCCGCCGAACATCTTGCGGGCACGTCGGGCCCTGGCGACCACCTCCTTCGTGCTCGCCATCGCACTGCCGACCGGGGCCCCGAGTCCCTTGCTGAAGCACACCGCCACCGAATCGAAGTACCTCGTGTAGTCCGTTGGGGCTAGGCCGCTGGCCGCGCATGCGTTCCACAGGCGGGCGCCGTCCATATGCATGGTCAGGCCCCGTTCGTCCGCGACCTTGCGAATATCGGCCATCGGCTCGATCGGCCACACCTTGCCGCACCCGCGGTTCTGTGTGTTCTCGCAGATGACCATTCGGCTGATCGCGTAGTGCTGGTCGGGCGGACGAATCACGTTCGCAACGGCCTCACCGTCGAACACGCCGCGGTCGGAGTCCACCAGACAGACGCTGCAGCCACTCATGACCGCCCAGGCGGCGGTCTCGTACCGATAGAAGTGGCTCGCCTCGGCACCGATCAACTCGTCTCCCGGCTGGGTCTGGGCTCGGATGGCCACCTGATTGGCTTGGGTTCCGGAGGTCACGAAGACGGCCGCCTCCTTCCCGAGCATCTCGGCCAGCATGGCCTCCAACCGGTTGACAGTGGGGTCCTCACCGAAGACGTCGTCTCCGACCTCGGCCTCGGCCATTGCCTTTCGCATTCCGGGAGTAGGCTTGGTCAGGGTATCGCTACGGAAGTCCACCACATCGTTGTCTGTCATCGTCTCACCCATATGCATTCATGAAGAGCAAACCCACCACACCGCCCCTAGGCTGCTCCAAAGAAGGATTGAACAAGGCGTCAGAAGCGACCTGAATCTGGGTGGACCATGGCTTTCGCCGAGGGGGCCCATCGCTCGCGCGATGGGGACGCGAATC
>CAZKCX010000319.1:6586-7739 GCA_964550865.1 uncultured Planctomycetales bacterium | reverse complement strand
TGGCGGGTGCGGTCCTGTCCATAGTCGCACGACTTGTGAAACCCCGTACTAGCCCCCACAACCCGAAGGGGTTCTCGGATGGCCGACAAAACGCTCCCATGGCAAAGATCCGTTCCGATTCGCCAAGACGTCGATGCGCTTGTCGTCGGCGGCGGCCCGGCGGGTGTGGCCGCGGCCCTGGCGGCGGGAAGGCTCGGCGCCTCGGTCCTACTCGTCGAACAGTTGGGATGCCTCGGTGGGCTGGGCACGAGCGGCCTGGTTCCCGGATTTTGCCCGATGACCGACGGGGAGCGCGTCCTCGTCGGGGGCATCGGCCGGGAGGTCGTCGACCGGCTCCGCGACGCCGGTGGGACGAACCCGAAGGACTCGCCCGAGAAGTGGGGATGGGTCGCCTTCCACCCCGAGGCGCTGAAGATCCTCTACGACGAGATGGCGGCCGAGGCGGGCGTGACCGTTCGGTTCTTCACGACATTGGTGGACGTGGCGGCTGAGGACGGCCGGATCGATACCGTGGTGCTGGCCGGACGCGAGGGCCCATATGGGGTCCGGGCGAAGGCCCTCGTCGACGCCACGGGCGATGGGCTGCTCGCCAACCTGGCGGGTGCTGCGTGCGAGCTCGGCGACGAACACGGCCGACTCCAACCGCCGACGCTCTGCTCGGTCTTCACCGGTGTCGATTGGGAGCGTTTCCGGCAGTTCCGCGCCGACGACCGACCGGGCAACGCCCTGCAGCGCGCGGTCGATCGGGCCGTCTCCGAGGGCTTCTTCACCATCCCCGACCGGCACCATTCCGGTCCGTGGCAGACGGGCGTTCGGATCGCCGGGATGAACGTCGGGCACGTGCACGGGACGAACGGGGCCGACGACGCGAGCCTGAGCGAGGGCATCGCCTGCGCCCGGCGCATCGTGCAGGAGCAGCTGCGGTTCTATCGCGAGCGCGTTCCCGGCTTCGAGCAAGCCGAACTCGCCGTCACCGCGACGCTGCTGGGCATCCGCGAGACGCGGCGCGTCGTCGCCGACTACATGCTCAACGTCGACGACTTCCGGGCCCGCCGGTCGTTCGACGACCAGATCGGCCGCTACAACTACCCCGTGGACCTACACCCGCCGGAGGCCACCGACGAGGCGTACGAGGTGTTCCTCCAGGAGTTCA
>CAZKCX010000319.1:0-6576 GCA_964550865.1 uncultured Planctomycetales bacterium | reverse complement strand
GGACCTTCGGTACGGTCGCGGCGAGTCGTACGGGATCCCCTTGCGGAGCCTCATCGTCCGCGACCTGACCAACACGATGGTCGCCGGCCGCTGCATGGGCACGGACCGCATGATGCAGGGATCGACCCGCGTCATGCCGTGTTGCTTCATTACAGGTCAGGCCGCCGGCGTGACGGCCGCGCTGGCGGCGGCCGACGACGGACAGGTTCGGCAGGTCAGCGCTTCTGCGGTCGTCGAGCACCTCCGCAAGGTCGGTGCGTACATTCCCGAGTCGGAGTCGGTGCGGTAGGGGGGAGCGTCGGTCACTCGAGCAATACGCCTGGCTGCTACTACTCCGAGCGAAGCTCGGCGGATGTGCTCGGTTTGCGGATGACTTGGCAGCCAAGTTCCCGCGCCTTCTCCTCGCCCGTCTGGCGTGCGAAGTCTCCCAATCGGCGAACGTCGTTTCCGAATCGTTCGCTCAGCTTCGCGCGAACTCGTCGAACGTCGCCCACGGGAGAATCCTCTTCGGGTTTCCTCTGGGAGGCTTGCTCACTCATCATCTAATCCTCGAAGTAGCTCGGGTGTGACGACTTCCGGCGGCACGAGACCCAACCGCAAGCACACGACGCCGAAGTGCGCGCGCTTGTTCGGATTCGCCATGTGCCGCACGTTCCAGGTAAGCACGTAGTCCACAGCGTGCCAGCATGCGACCGCAAGGTGCAGGGCATCACCTGCCACTGGGCGCGGCATGACCTTCTCCTTCACGAGTACTTCCGCTAGCCCGAGCACCTCTTCAGAGATCTCCAAGAGGGGAAGCCCCTGAACCATGTTGAGAGCTTTGTCGCGCTGGGGAAAGCCGTCGTCGGACAACTCGGCAATGACTTCACCGGAGATCACTAGTTCGTGTCCGGGGGCTTCGATCGTCCACCATTCGTTGCTCAGCTCGCGCCAATACACACTCCTGGCTGACGTCCGCGTGCTTACGCACGCACTGAAGAAGCTTGTCTCCAAGTACACTCGGGCCATAACGTCCCTATTGTATCACGTTGCCACCAGAGAACCGCCCAATCTCTGTTCAGGGGGCCTGGCTAGGTGGCGATCCAGTTGGCCTTCTTCCTTCCGCAGCGGAACGAGTCGGTGAGGGTCGTCAAGTGTTGGCGATTGGCGGCATCGAGCACCTCCGCAAGGTCGGTGCGTACATTCCGGAGCCCTGCGATTCGTCAGAGCGGCAGAACACGAGAGTCGTAGGCGGCGGCTGAGCGAGGCGTTTCCTCACGAAGGGCGCACCGGACGGGGAAGACCCTGACGGTCTTCCCTGCTCATGTGTCCTCTTCGGTTACCCCACCAGGTCCTTGAAGTGCAGGAGCAGGCGCAGGCCGACGTAGCCCAGGCCGGCCACGCATCCGGCCGTCAGGAACATCGCGTGCCATCGGAATTGGCTGGCCAGATTCGTCCCCGCGAAGGGGTCCCCCGGCTTCCATTGCACTCTCCGTTGCTCGGCCATCGCAGCGCTCCTTCGCTGTGCGTTTTCCTTGGAGAGATCTTGGATGTGAGGCGGTTCGGCGAGGGCCTGCTGCAGCATCTCTCGACGTCGCTTCTGCAGCGCCTCGCCCTTGAGTGGGCGTCGGCGCAGGCGCGGCAGCCGCCACCTCGGCCGACGTCGCCTGGATTTCCGTAGGGACTCGATCATCGCGTCCGTCTCTTCCGATCGCTCCGGACTCGCCGCCGTCGCGTCCTCCCCATCCTCGGCGGAGTCGGCGTCTTGCGGCGACGAAGACCGCGCGGCGCTCGCCGCGGCCGGGCGCACCGCCAGCGCGTCCTCGGCGAGCTTCGTCACCTCCACCTCCTCGGGACCGACCTCCGCAAGACCGTAGTCGGAGCATGTCGCCGCCGTGCCGGTCAACAACGAGCCCTTATCCAGGATCGTCGTTCCCGTTGGGCCGGAATCGACCGCGGGCCGCTCGGAGTCTCCTTCGGCCATCGCGGCCGAGCCGAGATCGACCAACCCTTCGACTGCGGCCTGAACCTCCGCCAGGCGAACGCCCACCTCCTCGGTGAGCGTCAACTCTTCCTGCAAATCGGATCGCACTCGCTCCAGCCGCGACGCGACCTCGTCCACCTCGGTCGAAGGTCCGACACCCGCCCAGTAGCAACTCCCGGAGGCCGCGCGCTCCTCATCGAACGATTCGAAGAGCCTTGGTCCGCTTACCGCCTCCTGGACTGCGACAGGATGGCACGTCTGTCGGCGAGGGGGCGCGGCGGATCGCAATCCCCGCAGGCCCGCCTCGTCGCCCGCCAGCGCGGCGATCGCCTTGGCCGCGCTGGTCAGCGTCGATGGACGAACCGTCAAGACGTTCGAGACCGAGGCATTCAGCAGCGCCGCCCCCTTCGAACGCGTGGACGCGTGTCGTTCGCCGCCTTCCGGCCGTAGGTGGTGCCGCTCCATGCGGGCAGGGAACGCCGGCGCGGCCGGTGCGAGGCCTCGCTCCGCGATCGAAGCCCGAACGGCTAGCGCGGTCGAGCGAGATCCGCCGCACAACGCACACCTCGCGCCGCGAGGCGTACCGCCCGTGCAGACATCCTCTTCGTCTTCTTTCCCCAGGGAGTAACAGAGACCTCTGACCCGTCGTCCGATGCCGAGGACCTGCGCGAAGTCCGTTCGCGCCGGGGCCACAACGCCCGCCTCATCCAATTGCTGGCGCATGACTGGCCGTCCTTGCCTTTGCCACGCCGTCCTTGTGACTTGGGGCGCCCGTCCGCTCTCCGTATGGACCGCCCCTTGGACGCGCCGAGGACCCAATGGGGGACCACGTCACGTCCGCTCTTCCTTCCGACGGCCGGTGCGTGTGATCGAGACGTGCGCGCCTGCGGCGCCTGCACCGGCTCCGAAAGGGCCTTCGTACCCTATGTGAAATCTGTTGTACGTCCCTCGCTCTAGGAACGCCGGCCTGTACACCGACCGGAAGCGGAGCCGTCGCGCGGATGAAAGCGCAACACCGCCGCCCATTTCAGTTCATCGACCAGGCGCCACAGGCGACTTTATCGGAACCCGCGGCCCTTCTGGGAGAACAATTTATATCACGGAGCGAGCGGGATGCAAGGGGGGTTTCGGGAAGAATACAGCAGAGGCAGGAGACAGAACACAGGAGACAGGAGGCAGAATATAGGAGACGGAATACAGGAGACAAAATCCTGCATGGCCCCGCCCATAGCCATCGAGGAGCCCGCCGACTTCGTCGACGCGCTGCAGCAGGGTCCTTGAAGATTCCCTCCTGACTCCTGAAACCCGGCTCCCGCGTTGCCTACTTCCCTCGCCGGCGTAGCGCCATGCCGGGGCCGCGCTCCACCAGGGCTCTGGTCGGGCTTGGCTCCGTGGGTCCCTCATACACGCAGTGCATACCCCACCTCGGAGCGGCGGCAAGTGGGAGTGGTGAGAAGAAGCCCGAACAAAATGCCCTGGCGGGGTGTACCGGACAAGGAGATTCTCTATAATTCGTCATAGAAGGGGGCGTGGGCTTGTTGCCGCTGGGCATCCCCGCCGGTCGAATATTCACGAGCTGAGGTATCCTGTTCATGTCTGACACTGCTCTTGTTGCCGATCTCCACGTGCGTCACGGCGAGCACCTCACCAAGTCGGTCGAGGCCCAGACGGGACGCGCCAGTGCGCTGCTGATCGCCACCCTGCTGGGCGGGATTCTGGTCTTGGTCTCCTTCGTCGCGGAGTGGCTCTGGTCCGACTACACCCAGGCCGCCCCGGGCGGCGGGACGATTAACCCGTATCGAGACGGCATCGCCCTGGTCGGCGCGCTCCTGCTCGGGGCCCCGCTGGTCTGGAACGCCATCCTTCACCTTGTCCGAGGCGAGCTGCAGATGGACGAGCTGGTCGCGCTCGCCATCACGGCCGCCATCGCGATCGGCAAGTACCAGGAAGCCGGGCTCGTCGCCTTCTTCATGATCCTCTCCACGCTCATCGAGACGCGCACCGCCCTCGGGGCTCGAGCGTCGATCGAGGCGCTGGTCAAGATCACGCCCACCAGCGCGCGACGCATACGGTCGGATGGTACCGAGGAGGAAGTCGATCCTCGTGACCTGTCCGTGGGGGACATGATCCGCGTTCGCCCCGGCGACAACATCCCCTCCGACGGCGTAATCAAGAGCGGCGAGTCGTCCGTCAACCAGGCAACGATCACGGGCGAATCCCTGCCCGTGGACAAGGTCGGCGGCGACGAGGTCTTCGCCGGGACGATCAACCTGACGGGCGCGTTGGACGTCCGTGTCACCAAGGAGTGGAAGGACAACACCCTGCAGACGGTTCGGGAGCTGATCGCCAACGCCGAGAAGACCCGAATCCCCCTCATGCGGCTCATCGATCGCTACGCCTCCTGGTACACGCCGACGATCCTGATGATCGCGTTCATTGTCTTGTTCTTCTCGCAGGACCCGACGCGAACGATCTCGATCTTGGTCGTCTCGTGCCCATGTGCCCTGATCCTCGCGACACCAACGGCGATGGTCGCGGCCTTGTCCGCGGCGGCCAGACTCGGCGTGCTGGTCAAGACGGTCGGGCACCTGGAATGGGCAAGGGGGTTGACCGCCATCGTGTTGGACAAGACGGGCACGCTGACGACGGGCGAGTTGTCGGTCACGAGCCTGAAACCCGCGCCGGGCGTGGACGGGGCCGACCTGCTGAAGCTCGCCGCCTCGATCGAGCAGATGAGCCGTCATCCCGTGGCTCGGGCCGTCGTCGCGGTGGCCAACAAGGCAAAGCTGCGGCTCGAGGAGCCGACGGACTTCGAGGAGATCATCGGCAAGGGCGTTCAGGGGAAGCTGAACGGAACGCGCGTGATGGTCGGGCGATCGGTATGGTTGAAGGACAAGCAGATCGATCTCTCCCTGCTGGAGGACCCGGAGTACAAGGAGCCCGAGGGCATCAGCACGCTGTACGTCACGCGGGACGACAAGTGCATCGGGTGGATCGGCCTGGAGGATCGCACCCGATCGGAGGCCCGCGTGGCCATCGATCAGCTTCGCAAGCAAGGCGTTCGTGAGCTGATCATGGTCACGGGCGACCGGTGGTCGGTGGCCAGGCGGGTCGCGCGGGAGATGGGCTGTTCCGACGTCCACGCCGAGGTACTCCCGAACCAGAAGCTGGAGCTCGTCGACGACCTGAAGGCCAAGGGTCATCGGGTGGCCGTCGTCGGGGACGGCGTGAACGATGCCCCCGCCCTGGCGGCCGGCGACATCGGGATCGCGATGGGTGCGGCCGGCTCAGACGTCGCGATCAACTCGGCCTCGGTCGCGCTGATGAGCAACGACCTGAACCGTCTTCCCTTTCTGGTGCGGCTCTCGCGATCGACCATCAACGTCATCTGGCAGAACATGCTCTTCGGCGTGACGTTCATCGTCGTGACCGTCACCCTGGCGAGCATGAATCTCATTCAACCGATCCTGGCGGCTTTCCTCCATGCGGCCGCGTCGTTTGTTGTCCTGTTCAACAGCTTCCGGTTGATCCGCGCCGGGGAAGAGCTCGAGCCGCACACGCCGGAAGGAGAGACCGAGAAGGCCGTCCCGCCGATGGACCTCGCGCCGCAACCGCAGCCGGCGTAGCATTCCCGTTTCACCGGTACGGCAGCGACATCCCGGATCTGCGGCATGAATGCCGAGATGCTATGTGGCACAGTCGCCCCCGTCTGCGCTACGCTTCGTCGCGGCAAGCCCGGCCGTGCATTCAAGCACTTCCCAGCCGAGGGCGGCTGGGCCACACCCGGCGTCGACGCCCAGAAGACGCCGAGCCAACCGATTGGATTCTGACGCCATCGCTGACTTTATGCTTGCCCCTACCCGAACGCATGGTACATTGCAGGCATGTCACTCGAGCCCTTCGAAACCGCCGAAGCCAGTGGCACGCCGCTGGTCCGACAGATCTCTACCTTCCTGGACAATCGGGTCGGACAGCTCATGCGACTCACGCGGGCGTTTGGGGGCACGCAGGTCCATATCCTCGCCCTGAATATCGTCAGCTCCGTGGACTGCGCGATCGTCCGCCTCTTGGTGGACAACGTGGATGAGGCGGAACGCATCCTCCGCGCGGAGGGATTCCCGATCACGCGCGCTGAGCTGATCGTCGTCGAGATGCCGGCAGGCAAGGAGGGGCTCCTGGCGATCTGCTCGGCCCTGTTGGCCGCGGAGGTCAATATCCACTACGCCTATCCCCTACTGAGCCGACCGAACGGCAAGCCCGCGCTGGCCCTCATGGTCGACGACCTCGAGACCTCGTCCCGAATCCTCAGCGAGAAGGACTTCAACGTCCTCGACGAGGGCGACCTCCAGCGGTGATCTCCTTGCTGCCATTTTGACATGTTCGCATTGCGTTTTTGCAGACCCGTGGTGCCACGGGCTGTGGTAAGCATCAGAAATATGGGGGGTTGCGGTCGGAGATGAGTGGCACGAACTTTGCTCCTCCCCCCACGTAGGGATGGATAACCCCGCGCGGTATGCGGGCGGGAACCGAGATCAGCATAAGGGTGGCAGACCATGTTCTTTACTCTGCCTGAGCCCGGCAGTTACGGTGTGGGAGTGGTTTTTCTGCCGCGT
>CAZKCX010000318.1:0-7760 GCA_964550865.1 uncultured Planctomycetales bacterium | reverse complement strand
CTCGATCGATCCGGAGCTGTGCACGCGCTGGACCGAGCCGAGCACCGAACCCAAACCGACCTGGATCGGGTTGCTGCCCCCTTCGCTGCTGTTCGGCGGCGAGCCGGTGCTGAAGGTCATGGCGAACTGGTTCTGAAACGCCGTGCGGTATCCCTTGAAACCCGTGGTGTTCAGGTTCGCCACGTTGTTGCCGATCGTGTCGATTCGATATTGGTTGCTGTTCAGGCCTGTCAGGCCGGTGAACAGAGATGAGGTCAATCCCATGTCAATCACTCCAACGTCCACAGGGCCGATTCGGTCGTTCGTCGGCCCCGGGGCCTCCATGCCGGCGTCCTACCGGCAGGGGCCGGCCCCGTTGTCCTACGACTGGCTCGAGACGAACACGGTTGCGTCGATGTTCGTCACGATCCCGTTCTGCATCCGCGCCGGGTCCAAGGCGGTCACCACCGTCCGATTCGGAACGTTGACGACCAGAGCCACGTCGCCCATGACGAGCAACGAATCCCGCGCGCCTTTGGCGGCGGCTTGGTCGGTCGCTCGGGCGATGCCCTCCAGTTGCCCGGAGTTCAGCTGCACGTTTCGACTGGCCAGACGCCTCTGGGCGTGCGCGCTGAAGCGCAGTGCCTTCGCGTCGGACAGCTCCCGTGCGAAATCGACATTCGCGGATGTGGCGGTCGTCCGTCCCGAGACCGCTCCCGTCTCGGGCCTGCGTCCGACAGCCATTCCTGTGAAGACGCCGTTGGCCGCGTCCATCACGTTACCCCAACGTCAGACCCAGATTCAGGCCGTTGTCGTTCGTCAGACCGAACGTCGCCAGACTCCCCAGCGACGGGGCCTGCGGCGCTGCCGACGGCGCGGAGCCGTTCGCCTGCTTGGCGAGCTTCACCGCATCCCGGACGGACTCCTCCTCGGTCAGGGGCGGCTCGGCCATCACACCCTTCATCTTGGCCAGCGGCAACACTTCGCCCGTATCCAGTTCCAGGATCGCCTTCCCGGACGCACTGAACCGGATACCCGTGACCACACCTTCCAGGGTGGCCGTCTCGCCCTCGGCGTCCTCCACCTCACCGACGACGTACTTCCCGATCAGCCCGGCAGCGCCGGCAAAGCGCTGTTCTTCCGTCATCTGCTTGAGCGTCTCGGTCAACGTGTAGGACATCTCCATGTCCCGGATCGTCGCCATCTGCTCCACCATCGCCTCGTTGCTCATCGGATTCATGGGATCCTGCTGCTGCAACTGCGCGATCAGGAGCTGTAGAAAGTCCTCCGCATCCATGTCCGACATGTTCTTCGACGTCCCCTCCACGGACGTCGTCGCTGCCGTCGAGGATGCGATTGCGCCGACATCGGGCACGAGTCACTCCTTGGCACGATTGCGTGCCGGCTTTCGGGCGCTCCGCCCGGGCGGCCCTCAGGCCACCACGTCCACCCACGACTCCGTCGCAGATCTGGAACCACCTTCGCCGTCGGCCCCGTCACCGTCCTCGGTGACGGCATCGGCCTGACCGGAATCTCCGTCCGGCTCATCCGCGTCCCCGGATGCGGCACCGACGGCCTGCCGATCCTCCTCGGTGGGGCCGCCTCGATGGTCCGGGTCCTCCGACCCGCCCGCCATCTGGCCCGTTGAATGCTGTTGCGAATTCGTGTTGGATCCCTGTTGTTGCGCTTGCTGCTGTTGCTGCTCGCGCGGTTGAGCGGTTTCCTGGGCCGCCTCGCGCATCTGCACGTTCGCCCGCTCGATCAGCACGCCGTGGTGCTGCAAGGCCTCGCGCAGGTGACCCAGCTTCGAGTTCAACAGATCGCGGCCCGCGGCCGTCTCCGTCTCCACGTTCAGGATCAAGGCATCGTTGCGCATCCGAATGTCGATCCGAACACGACCCAGGTCCGGCGGGTCCAGCTGAATTCGTACCTGCGAATCCCGCGTTCCGATATGCGCGCGAATGACGCGCGCCATGCGATCGATGTTGGACGTGTTGGTCGTGTCGCCCTGGGTGTTGCCCCGCTCGGCCTGCGTCAGCGTGATTCCGCCGGACGTCGGCCGTTCCGTCGTGGGAGGAGTGGTCGGCACCTGTGCGGGCGTTTCGGCGGCAGCGTGGGTCGCGCCCTGCCCGGACGTCGCGCCGGTCGTCGTCGCCGCCGTCGCGGTCGGCGCGCCGGTCGACGATGCCGTCGCCTGGCCAGAGGAACCCGTGCCGGATGGTGTCGCGGGCTCCACGAAGTAGCGGGCCAGCTGCCGCGTCAGCTCCGAGGCCAACGCGTGGTTGCGCTGCTCTGCGCTCTGTCCTCCGGAAGCATCCTTCCCCCCTTCCTGGACCATCGACCGCGTCCACATGTTCTCGATTCGACCGCCCGTCGGTTTCGGCGCTTGGGCAGGCCGGCTTGCGTCTTCCGTCGGCGCGGACTCCAGCGGCGGTTTCGCCTTCGGCTCAGCCGCGCTGGTCGTCGGTTCGGTCGACGGGCCCGTCCGTGTACCTTGCTCCGCAGGCGACTTCCCGTTGAGCGAGGGAGAAGGCTGATGGTGCTGCGAAGCTGATCCGTTCGACGTCCCACCGTCTTGACGGCCCGCCTTCGGCGACGCCGCCTCGGAAGACGGGGCACCGACCCCCGATGGGGTTCGCGCAGTGCCTTCTTGAGCGGAGGACCCGGCAGTCGCCTTGGTGGCGGTCTGCACCGGTTGCTGAGCGCCCGCCGAATCGGCGGGGGTAGAGGCCCCCTCCGCCTGCGTCGCCGGCGCCGAACCCCCCGCGGTCGTGGACGTCGCCGCGGTCGGCTGGGCCCCCGACATGGCGTTCTGCACGGGCTGCGGGTTGCCGCTTCGCGCGGCCTGCTCGTTGGCGGTCCCCTTCGGATGGCTCGCCGTGCTCGCCGCCTGGGCTTGGCCGACGGCGCCGACATCGGTCGGCCGCGAGGCGACACTGCCTTCACCGCCGCGAGTCGCCTGCTGGCCGATCTGGCTCACGATCGCTTGCTGTTGCGCTTGGGCGGTTGGGGCCGCGGGGTTCTGGCCTTGCGAGGTACCGGCTCCCTGCGCCGGGGTGCCGGTCTGCTGGCCGCCTTCTCCGGAGGCCTGTCCTTGCTGAGCCCCCGCTGTCGCGCCCGGCTTGGCGCCGGCCGGACTGCTCGCGTTTTTCTGCGAGGTTTGCTCGGCTTGGGCATTCGAGGCGCTTGAGGAATCCGCCGAGCTCGACTGAGAGCTTTTTGCCGGGTTGTCGGACGATCGGGCCTCCCGGCCCTCGCTCCCCTCTTCGCCGCCATTCCGGCCGGACCGCTCGTTCGCGGCTCCGGCCTGTGTCGCGCTCCTTGCCTCCGTCGACCGATCGGTCTTTGCCTGTTCGACCCGATCCTCTCGGCGGGTGTCGGATTGGACGCTACGGTCCTCTCGCTCCCCACGACGCGAAGTCCGCGGACCTTCTGCCCTACGCCGTTCCGTCCGTTCGCGGACCTCCTGCCGATCCTCCCGGGTCCGGGCGGGTTCCCGATCGACCTGCGAAGACCGATCGGCCGACTCTTGCTCGACGCGCGATTCCCCACGGCTGCTTCGTTCGTGCACGGAACGCTCGACATGTCGGCTTTCCGTGGTTTTTCGCATGGAATCCGCACGCATGTTCTCGAACAGCTCGGTGAAGACGGTATCAGTCCTTGACCGATCGTTCTGCTCTTTGGCGGGCGCGCTGATGATGTCCTTGCTGTTGAGCAAGTTGAGGGTTCGTATGCTCGACATGGATCGTCGACCTCCCTAGCGGACGGCCTTGGCCAACTCCTCCGCGCTGTCTCCGCTCTCGTTCGACATCGCTTCCAGCACCTGAACGGCCCAGGCCTTCTCCGCCTCCGTCTTGCACGCCTCGATGATGCCGGCCGCGTTTCGGCGCTTCATCTGCAGCAGGATCGCCACGGCCTCCGGCATCTGTTTCTTCATGAGGACGTCCCGGGCGTTCTTCTCGCTCAGGCCGGCGAGGATCTCGAGCTCTGCCTGCATGCCTTCATGCTCGGCCGCGGCCTCCGCCAGCTTCCGCTCGGCCTCGAACTCCTTCTTCTCCTCCTCCAGCGCCTCCAAGCGCTTCGTGACCTTGAGCATCGCGGCGTCGACGAGTGCTTTTCGGTCCGCTGCTTCGCGCAACAGCCGCTCACCCATGAGCCGCTTCACCTCGTCGGCGCGAAGGTTTTGCGTGATCTTCTCGCCGGAGGCCTTCGCCAGAACCGGCTGTGCGGCCGGTTGGCTTGTCGCCGCCGGGTCCGCCTGCTCGTCCTCCCCGCGAATGAGCGCAACGATCTCCTCGACCTTCTCGGCATCGAGCTTTCCGGTGTTCCAGAGGTACAACCCAAGCCCGATCAGCGCCACGAGGTGCAACACCGACAGCAATGCCACGATGAGGAAGAGTTGCTTGAGCATGCTCACCTACTCCGACTCGACGCCCTGCTGTTGCCGGAGGTATATCGCCTTGCCGATCTCGTCGTTCTCGATCGCTTCGGCGCGGTCCAGCTCCTTTCGGTAGCGTTCGTACTGACGCTCCTTGAGCTTTTCGAGGATGCGAACGCGCTTTCGCGCCTCGGCCAATGCGGCCCGTTCCTTCGCCAGCTCACCGTGGAGCTCGGCGAGCCGGTGTTGCCCCAGCAGCACGCCGCGGTCGAGGTGCGTCAGCCAGAAGCGGTGCCGACTGATCTGGGTCATGTCGAGCTGGCCCGCCGCATTCGTCTCACGAAACGCATCGAGCTGCTGCGCGATCTGACCGCGCAGGCCGGTGATCTCGGCCTCCACCCCGCGGATCTCACGCAGGCGCTCGGCCACCACGCGCTTCGCGGCGTCCTCGTCTTGCTTACGGAGCTTCAACACGGTCTCCAGTCTGAACTCGAATTGCTTGGCCACGCCTGCGGCTCTCCGCCGTCACCGTCGGGCCGTCTCCGACGACCCACTCGCTGCCCGGGCCTGTCGGCGCCGGGGCCTGTCCGCTCACCGTGCGCCCGCGCCCGCCGTCTGACGCATCTGCGCGCTTTGCCGCAGTTGCTTCTCGCGCTGCTCCAGGTCCTGGGCGAGGGCGACCAAGTCCTTTCGCACCTGGTCCATCGTCGTCGACTCCTTGATGCCCTGCTGGAGGAACTTGTCGATCAGCGGCTTGCCGTACACCGCCAGATCGAACTCGGGGTTCGTCCCTTGCGCATAGGCGCCGATGTTGACCAGGTCCTCGATGTCCTGCCACGTCGCGAGCACCCGCTTGACCACCTGGGCGGCCTGGAGGTGCTCCGGCGCCACCACGTCCGGCATGACTCGGCTGATGCTGTCCAAGACCGACACGGCCGGGTAATGCCCCCGATTCGCGAGGTCGCGCGACAACCAGACATGCCCGTCCAAGATGCCGCGTGTGGCATCCGAGATGGGCTCGTTGATATCGTCTCCTTCCACGAGCACGGTGTAGAAGCCCGTAATGCTCCCGGCCCGGGTTCGGCCGGACCGCTCGAGAAGCTGAGGCAGCATCGCGAAGACGCTCGGGGGATAGCCCTTCGTCGCGGGCGGCTCGCCGGCGGCCAGGCCGATCTGCCGTTGTGCCATCGCCATCCGCGTGAGCGAATCCATCAGCAGCAACACGTCCTTTCCTTGATCGCGGAAATACTCGGCCACCGCCGTCGCCAGGAAGCACGCACGCACGCGCAGCACGGGCGACTCGTCGGACGTGCTGACCACGACGACGGACCGTTCCAGCCCCTTCTCGCCGAGATCCTTCGACAGGAAATCGCCCACCTCGCGACCGCGCTCCCCCACGAGCCCGACCACGATCACGTCGGCGGAGGTGTAGCGGCTGACCATGCCCATCAGGACACTCTTGCCGACGCCGGTGCCGGCGAAGAGCCCCAATCGCTGGCCCGTGCCCACGGTCGTCATCGCGTCCACCGCTCGGATGCCCGTGGCGAGCGACGCGTCGATGCGGCGTCGATGCATGGCCGGCGGCGCCTCGCGCATCAGCGGATAGTACTCCTCGGCCGGCAAAGCCTTCTTTCCGTCAATAGGCCTACCCAGGCCGTTCACCACCCGCCCGAGCATGGCCTCACTGACCGGCACCGTCTGTCGCGAGGAATCACAGATCACCGTGTCGCCCCGCCCGATGCCGGCGGTCTCACTGAGCGGCATGAGAACCGTCATGTGATGCCTGAAGCCCACCACCTGCGCGGCAACGCCTCGCCCCGTCCGGCTGCGAATGGTGCACATCGCGCCGGTCGGCGCGGGGAAATCGGCCACGTCCAATGTCAGCCCGGACATACCCGCCACCTGCCCGACGAGCTCCTCGCTCAGGCCGTGCTCGACCGCCTCGATCTGGGCGTCGAAGATGTTGGCCTTCTCCCGCGTCATGACGTCTCCGACGTTTCGTCCGTATCCTGCTCGGCGGGGGTCAGGTCTCGCCCGCCGGGGACCAGCTCTCGTGCGATGCGTTCCAGCTGCGTCTCGAGCGTCGCATCAATGCGACCGCCCCGTGTGCGAACGATGCAACCGCCCGGCGCGACGGACTCGTTCTTCTGCACCTCCACGTGCTTCAGGTCGCTGCGATGGGCGATCAGGTCCGGCGCGAACCGCTCGAGCGTCTCGACATCGTCCGGGTTGACCTCGACCACCAGGTCGCTTGCCGATCCGACGAGATCGAGCACACCGGCGAGGTTCTCGCATACGGCCTCACGATCGATCAGTCCGATCCGCTTGGTCACGCGCTCCGCGATCGCAACCGCCAACACGAGCAGATCCCGATGGGCCGCCAGGAGCAGATCGCGTTTTCGGCGCTCGATCTCCCGGAATTGCGCCTCGCACGCCGAAGCGAGCTGCGCGTGCTCGGCCTCGAACTCGGCGGTGGCCTTCTCGACGGCCTCGGTGTGTCCGGCCTTTGTGCCCTCTTCCCGCCCTTGTCGAGTCCCCTCTTCGCGCCCTTGAACGGCGGCCTGCTCCTTGATTCGCTCGGCCTCCGCCCGGGCGTGCTGCAAGATCTCGTCGGCCTTGCGCTGCGCGGCCTCGATGATCTGCCGGCCTTCGATGACGAAGTCGCCGAGGCGGAACTGCTGATGTCGCACGGTCGAGTGCGCGGCTTGTTCCTGACGTATGACGGGCACGAACGACGTCTCCTACGAAGCGAAGGCCTCCGAGGTATGGACCGGAATGCCGGCTCGTTCGAGATCTGCCGCGATCTCGGTCACCGTCTGCCGGGCGGCCTCGATCTCCTCCAGGCTGACGGCCTGCTGCCGACGCACGTCCTCGAGCACCTGTGCGATCTCCTCGGGGGGGCGGCCGCCCAGGACGCGTTCGATCAGCCGCGCGCTCGACCCTTGCAGGGCCGTCGCCAAGGTCGCTCGGTCCACTTGTTCCAGAATGCCTTCGATCATCTCTTGACTCGCTTCCGTTAGCTCCGCGAACTTCAGCATGAGAATCCACTCCCGGCAAAGCCCGGTGGCTAGACGACTCTGCACCTCGCTGAGGGCCTTGCCGCCGGAGGTGCCACTGCTCTGTGAGCAGTGTTTTCCCCGGCTGCGCCTTCTGCCGCCACGGCTGACACCGCCGTGGCACACGTCTCGAGCCTGGCTCCACACACGTGCAACATCGCTTAGACGACGAGCTCCTTCTCGCCGCCCCGACCGGCGATAATGATCTCGCCGGCATCCTCCAGGCGTCGCACCACATCCACGATCTTTTGCTGAGCCCCTTCGACGTCGCTGAGTCGCACCGGGCCCATGTACTCCATGTCCTCCTGGATCAGCTGCTGCGCCCGTTCGGACATGTTCTTGAAGAT
>CAZKCX010000317.1:0-7801 GCA_964550865.1 uncultured Planctomycetales bacterium | reverse complement strand
CACCCACCGAACGCCCGTGCCCTTGGGCTTGGCCGACGGAAACACGTTGTTCACCTGCACGATCGTGTAGTACAGCGACCAGAGCCGACTGTAGTGCACGTCGTCGGGGAAGCCGGCCATCCACTTGATCTTGATCTGCCGGCCCTCGCTATCGAACCAGCCGGCGAAGGGCGGTTTGCCGGCCGTCGCCCGCGGGTGGCACTTCGAGTTGATCGGGGCCGTCAGGAACTCCCACACGTTGTCGGTGATCTGCACCGCGAAGGAGTTGTGCAGGTCGCCCGTCAGGAGGATTACCGGCTTGCCGACCCCGTCCAGCGCGTTGAGCAGCTTCTCGCGCTCGACGACGTAGCCGGGGAATCCGTCTTCCTTCGGGCTGCGACCGGTCGGCGGCCGCTTGGCGACGTGGAAGTTCGTGTGGTAGATCGTCCAGGCCACGGAGGAGACCACGAAGATAAAGTCGGCGTCGGTCTTGCGGACGCCGTCGAGCAGCCACTCTGACTGCGCCTCACCGAGGACGAAGCGGTCCGGGTCATGGGCCTTGTCGGGCACGTAGCGGGTCCGCTCGCCGCGCGTGTCCAACACGAAGAGGTGGCAGTTGGCGACCTTCCAGTCGAAGTAGTGATGCGTGCCGATGCTGTACGCGCACGTCTCATCCGCACGGAAGCTCGGCTCGACGCGGAGGCGATGCGCGTCGACGACCTCGACGAACCGATAGACGCCCGCGTTCTTGGCCTTGATGTCGACGTGGACGGTCGTCACCGTCTCCGGTCGGAGCTTCGAGAAGTCCGCCTTCGGATCGTGCAGCACGTTGCCGCCGTGCTGGACCTCGGCCTCGCCGAATCGAAGCTTGCCGTGTTGGGGCCCCGTAAAGTTCGCCCAACCGGCATACTCGTACCACGGGACGAGCGACTTGTTGAGGTACAGCCACTTGCCCTTGCGCAGGCCGATCTCGCCCGTACCCTCCATATCGCTATAGGTCTCGTGATCATCGAACGTGAAGAAGGACGGAACATGCCGCATGAAGTTCGCCATCGTCCGCCCGCGGCTGAGGTAGAGCTTGTAGTCTTGGCGGAAGGAATCCATCGCCTTCGTGCGGTGCTCTTCGTAGATGAAATCGCCGTTCATAATGTGGAACTGGACGTCGCCGCCGTGCCGCTCCCACAACGTGGCGAACGCCGGCGGATTGACGTGATGCCCGCCGCCGCGGTGCGGATGCTGATTCGCGCCGACACCGACGGAGAAGCACAGGTTGAATAGCCCCTTCGGATTGTGCGACGCGTTGCGGTGCGTGTCGGTGGCCGGGAGCGTTCGGAACCACGGAAACGCGCCCCGCGGCTTGATCCGCGTATCGACGAGCGTTCCATCGAGCACCACGCCATAGGTGTAGCGGGTGTCGGGCTCGAGGTCCGTCAGGTCGACGACGCCCGTGTTGTCCGCGTCGGCAAGCGTCTTGCCGTCGACGCCTGGCGACTCGGCCGTCAAGGGAACATCCTTGGCGTAGACCACGCGGAACGGCGCGGGCTTGGCGGTGCGGACCCAGACGCGAATGCTCGTTGCGCCGGGACGTCCGAGCATCGGCCCGTGCGTGATCGCGCTGGTCGCGTAGGGCACCACGTCGCAGCCGACGTAGTCGGGCCATGGCCGCTCCTGCGCAAGCGCGAGCGCCGGCCAGAGTGTCAGAAGCAGACCCACGTGCCACGTGCGTTCGCAGCGATTCCTTGTTGTCCGGTTCATCCCTTGCCCCTTGCTTCTAAGCCTACGCGTGTCGAAAAGGGCCGTCGCGACGGCGTGATTGACGTGCACGTTCACGGACTTGCGCATCCTATCACGGCCGCACGAGGATGCCAGGGCTTTGGCACGCGGCATGCTGTAGCGGAGGGACCACGGTTGCGGTGGCCACCATCCTCCGCCTATGATCATCCGTTCCGACGAGCCGACACCGATCCCGGGTCTGAACGTGCGTGTGATATGCCCCCCGAAGAGACAATCACCCCGACGCCCTCTACCCCACTGCCCTACGCGAACTCGGCAGTCGATGTGCCTGCACGCGGGCGGCTGCGTTCGCTGCAGCTGATCGTGATCGTCTTCGGGTGCGGCTTCGCCCTGATGGCCCTGGAGATGCTTGGCGCGAGACTCTTGAGCCCGGACTTCGGCAGCAGCATCTACGTCTGGGGCAGCGTGATCAGCATCTTCCTGCTCGCGCTGTCGATGGGCTACTGGATCGGCGGCAGCCTGTCCGTGCGGTGGCCCAGCGGGAAGACGCTTGGCGTGTTCATCTTCCTGGCGGCCGTCGGATTCGTGATCATCCCCTTTGCCGTGCGGACTCTGAACGATGCGATCTTCGACCTGGAGCTACCCGATCGCTGGGGCGCGCTGCTCAGCGCGACGACGTTGTTCCTGCCGTCCAGCATGATGCTCGGGATGGTCTCGCCGTTCTGCGTTCGGCTCACGACCCGGGAGGTGGAGCGTGCCGGCGCCAGCGCGGGCGTGCTCTATTCCGTCAGCACGTTGGGCAGCTTCCTCGGCTGCATCATCACCTCGTTCTACTTCGTGCTGTGGTTCAAGGTCTCGACCATTCTGTTTGTGATGGCCGGTGTGCTCGTTGTGCTCGCGGTGCTCGCGGCGCTCCTGCCGCGACCGGCCGTGCCGAAGGGAGCCGAGCGATGAAGCGATCGATACCCGTGATGGCCTTCGCGGCGATCCTGGTCGGCGTCGTCCTGTGGTGCCGGCCGGGCAACGGCGAGGTCCTCGTCGAGACGGACAGCCTCTATCACCACATCATCGTCGAGAAGGAGGGATCGGTTCGTTGGATGCTCTTCCGCCGACGCGGCACGGACCACAGCGAATCGGCCGTCGACCTGGCGGCCCCGCTCCGTCCCAAGCTCAGCTACACAGAACTGATGTTCGCCGGTCTGCTCTTCTGCCCGGAGCCCAAGGACATCCTCGTCATCGGCCTGGGCGGCGGCTCGATCAGCCGGATGCTGAGCCATTACTACCCCGAGGCCAACGTCGTGAGCGTCGAGCTGGACCCGAAGGTGGTGGAGATCGCGAAGGAGCACTTCGGCTTCCGCGAAACAGATCGCTGCAAGGTGGTGGTCAAGGACGGACGCGTCTACATCAAGCGTGCCCTCCGTAAGAAGAGCCCGCGCTTCGATCTGATTCTCCTCGATGCGTACCGCGGCGGGTTCATCCCGTTTCACCTGACGACGAAGGAGTTCTGCGAAGAGTGCAAGTCACTGCTGAAGCCGGACGGCCTGGTGGTCTCGAACATGCGGCGAGACTTCGAGACGTACGACTACCAGCGGCGCACGATCACCTCGGTGTTCCCGACGTGCGTGGCGTTTCGGTTCGACGGCAACACGATCGTCTGCGCCCTGCCGGAGAAGACGGACGTTACGGGCGGAGAGCTGGTCCGTCGCGCCAAGGCCCTTCAGAAGCGGCACAAGTTCGCGTTCGACCTGGTCCGCGTCGCACGGGCGCGGGAAGACCGCCGCGACTATGCGACAAAGGGCGACATCTTCACCGACGACTACGCCCCGGCGAACATCCTCCGGCGAAAGTGAGCGAGGGGCATCGGCCGCCAGCGTTTACTTCGCTTGCCGCGAGGCCAGGAGCGCGACGGCCTCGGCGCAGCCCAGCATCGTCGTCGAGTAGGTCTTGCCGAGCTTCTCACCCGACAGCAGTGTCGATCTGAGTCGCGCGAATTTGGTTTCCCATGCCGTCCGCAAGACGCGAAGGTGCTTCCATGGAAGATAGAACAGTGCGACAGAAGCAACCCGCATGTGGGTGGCTTACCACGTCAGAGGTGGGGGCCCACCTTGTCGGGTGGCGCACGAATTAGACCAGTGATTCGCGTCCCATCGCGTGAGCGATGGACCCCCACGGGCTGAAGCCATGGGCCACCCACATTTCACCAACGGTCCAGACGCTCTTGCAGGCGGTATAGGCGTGCGTAAGCAGAGAAGCGACAGTGGTCTCACGAGGGCTGCGCACGCTGCCGGGCGATCAGGGCGGCTCCCAACGCGCCCACCGTGTCCGGCTCGGGCGGGACTGCGATCTCGCACTCGAGCGATTCGCTCAGGGCGCGGACGACGCCCGCATTCCGCGCCACACCTCCCGACATCGCCGCCTTCAATCCGGCGATGCTCGAGCCGACCCGCATCGCCAACGCTTGCGTCCGCGAGGCGATCGCCCGATGCAGACCGCGGACGATCTCAGCCACGTCCGTGCCTTCCGCGATGAGGGAGACGACCTCGCTCTCGGCGAAGACGGTGCACATGCTGCTCAGCATGAGATCGCTCTTGGCGTAGCCGTCCAATTCGCCGAGCTGTTCGATATCGATCTCGAGCGCGCGGGCCATCGCTTCCAAGAATCGGCCCGTCCCGGCCGCACACTTGTCGTTCATGGCGAACTCGAGCACTTGCCCACGGCCGTCGAGCCGCATGGCCTTGCTGTCTTGGCCGCCGATGTCGATGAGCAGCTCGGTGCCGGGCAGCAGGGCCTCGATCCCGCGGGCGTGGCAGGTGATCTCCGTCACCGAGGCGAGCCGCCCCTCCACGCGATCGCGGCCGTACCCCGTCGCGACCACCGCGGCGATGTCCGGCTCGCCGACGCCGGCCTTGCCGATCACTTCGTGTTTGGCGCGGCCGATGGCTTCCACATTGCGAGCGCCCGTGGGGACGACGGCCCACGCGACGGTCTTCCCTTCGTGGTCGACCAGGACGGCATCACAGGTCAGGCTTCCGATGTCTACGCCCAGATAGTACATCCCGCACTCCGCGGCCATACAGGCCTTGTTCGAGTTGCTTGCGTCCCGATCAACAGGAGGCCCTTGCGGTAAGGGTCTCGATGAACGCGGACAGACGCGTTCGCATCTGCCCCTCGGAGAAGTTCCGCGGATCCACGCAATCGACCTCCAGATTCAGCACCGGCACATCCACCTCGCGCAGGCCTTGCTCGACGAGCCCTCGCGCGCCCGTGCCTTGCCGGCAACCCCAATGGCAGGGGTTAACCGCGCCGTCCACCTTGTATTCCCGCGCCTGCCGTCGAAGGACATCCAACCGTTTCTCCGCCGGTCCGGTCAGCGTAACCGACAAGGCCCGACGCGCCATGCCCGGGAAGGGATCGTCCGGATCGATGGCATCCCACCCGAGGCGATTCAGCTCGTCGCATACGATGATGGCCGCCATCTCCTCTTCCAGGAGCTGCTCCAACGGACTGTGGAACTGGATGCGGTTCTGGAGCCATAGCAGCCGGACGCGCTCCTCGGCGGTTCCCCCGCGCCCGGTTCGGACCTTCTCGGCGAACTCGTCGCGGTACGCGCGGGCTACCTCGGCGGCCCCCTCCGTGCCGTAGAGCAACGGCATGACGATGCCGAAATTGGACAAATCGCGAGGGCGAGCGGGCGTCGGCACGGCCTTGGCCAACTCGTACACCTCGAGCAGGAGCGATCGGGTCTCGTTCGTGCGCTCGACGGCCGTCCGCAGCCGATTCGGATCCGGCGGTTCCCCCGTATGCGCGGCCACGAAGTCGGCCATCGCATGGAATTGCTCGGCAAGATAGCGGACGCCGGCTTCGTCATCGCGGCTCGGGATGTGGAGCACGAAGACATCCTTGTCGAAATGCCGGGCGAGGTTTTCGATGGCCGCAAGCCCGCCCGTACAGGGCGTGGAGGTGGCGATGAGGAAGTCCGGCTCGGGCATGATGCCCTGCCGCGCGGCGCCGATGACGGCTCGGTGATAGCTGCAGCCGTCGGTCGAGAACCCCGCCTGCTCCGCCTCCGCCAACATCGGCTCGACGTTGCCCATCGACGCCAACCAGCCGCCGACGAACTCCACGAAGCATGATGTCACTCCCATCGAACCGAGCAGATCAAACGGAGCGAGAACACCGCACCACGCGACGCGCTCCTGACCGGAGAGGAGCCGCATGCCCAGTTCCGCGATCTCTCGAACGAACCGCTTCCGTGCCGTCTTCTGCCCCGGCTCGGCCTTGATCCTCGCGTCGATCGAGGCCGCTACGTTTTCGAAGTGAGACGACATGGCGCTACCCTCCCAGTATCTCCACGAACGCCTCAATGCGCGTGCGCTGCTGTCCTAGCGTTCGATTCGTGCAGTCGCCCTCCAGCACCAGGAGGGGCACCCCCGCGGCCTTGAGCCGCTCGCGGATCGCGGGCAGCCGCGCCAGGTACGGATCACAGAACTTCATGACGTGCGCGATCGCCCCGCGGGCACCGGCTTCTTCAACGAGGCCGAGCACATGATCCGCCAACGCGCCGGGCCGCGGCGTGTCGATTGTCCGCGCGCATCGCGGGCGCGCCAGCGTGGCTCGTGCGAGCCCAAAGAACACATCTTCCTCGCCACCGAGATGGAACGGAACGATCTGGCGAGAGCCCGTGCACAGATCGTCGGCCACAATGCGGCACCCGCACGACTCGATCATCTCGAACGAGCGGGGATCCGGGAGCACGTTGCCGAAAATCAGGACCGGGATCTTGCCGTCCGTTCGTTCCGAACCCTCCGGCTCCGCCTCCATCTCTTCTACCGCTGCAAGAGACGCCTCGACCGGCTGCGCCGCACTTCGATTGTGCATCTCCTGCAGTCGGGCCCACCCTCCCCCTAACGCGCCCCGAGCGGCCCGATTCGTGAGCCTTTGCAGCCCGAAAGCCAGGCGGTCATAGCGGTGAAGGCTCTCGCGAACTCGCTCGGGATCGATCTCTCGCCCCGACCACTGGCAGAGCGTCCCGGCCAGACGGCGGAGCTCCCCCGCGAAATAAGCAATCGAGGACGACGAGCGCGTGGTCGGAAGATCGACGAGCGTAATGGGGTTCGTCCTTCCCGTCATGGGCAAGGCATCGGCAAGCCGGCGCATGGCGTCGCAGCTGTTCATCACGACGGTGCCGGCAAGCTGTGGCAGATTCTTCGCCAGGGCCCGGTCGAGAATCCGCTTGACGTGCGGGCACATGCCGTCATGGAGGAAGCGGCCCGATTGGTCCGCCGCCTCTCCCAGGGGAAGGATGCGGTAGGAGGAGAAGCCGGCCGCGTCGATCAACGGCAAGGGGGTGTACGCACAGACGAAACCGACTGTTCCCCTCGTCTCGTCGCTCATCGAGTCTCCCGTCGGCACGGCTCGCGCCAGGCAGTCAGGATCAGTCTGGAGTATGCGAAAGCCTTTGCCCAGCAGTAGAAATGATACCTCTGCCTCCGCCGAGCGACAATCATGCCGCAGGACGGGGGCGTTCGAAGACGGCGGAGTGCGTCGGTGTGGTGCGGCCTTTGCGGGTCATGCTTGGGAAACCCACGCGCAATGAGAAGCCCGGGCGAGGATGTCGTTGCGCCCATCGTCGCCCGGGCGGCCACGGGAGATTCGTTGGATTATGGGTGCGTGGCATGGACGACGCGGGCGCTCATGCCACGACACGGTTGTTTAGAAGTTCGACAGGTCGTCGGACTTCTCCGCCCCCGAGTCCTTCCAGCTTTCGCCGTCGTCATCGCTGCTTGCATCCGACGACGTGCCGAGCGATGCGAGGCTGTGATGCACGTTCGCATGGACGGGCTCGGCCTTTTTCTTGGGTTTTGAGGCGGAGGTCGTCTTCGCTCGCTTCTTGACCTGACCGGTGGTCGTGGTGCCGCCGACGACGGAGACCAGCTCGTCGACCATGCTGCGGACGTTCTCGGCCTGGGCCGACATCTCCTCGGCCGCGCTCGCCGATTCCTCGGCACCGGCGGCGTTCGACTGCGTCACCTTGTCCATCTGCGAGACGGCCGTGTTGACCTGCTCGACGCCCTGCGCCTGCTCCGAA
>CAZKCX010000316.1:0-7853 GCA_964550865.1 uncultured Planctomycetales bacterium | reverse complement strand
TCCGACGCGTGTCCGCAGGTGAAGAGCACGCCCGGCTGGGGAAACTCGCGTCCCTTGGGGACGTAGACGTTGGCCGTGCAGTGGTAATTCGGCTGGCTCTCGAAAATGAGCTTCTCGATGACGTATTGGGGCCGGTCGAGCCTGCCGACGATCCGTGGCTTGAGCGGGCACTTCGGTTTGAAGTCCCCGAAGATCATCGGCAACCGCCGGCGCACGCGTTGTTGATAGGTACGAAAGTCCTCGGGCGTCTTCAGCGACGCCAGCGCCTTGTTGCGCCGGGAAGACGCTTCGGCGCGGATCTTGTTGAAGCTTCGAAGCAGCGCCGCGCGGGCCTCCCGCCGCTTTTCCGGCGTGAGGTAGAGCCGAAGCGTTGGCGGAGGCCGCAGCACCTCGGCCGGCAGAAATTCACCCTCGAATCGTCCCGTCGGCGTCAGCGTGACCTTGTGGATTCGGCATCGTTCAGCGCCGTCGGCCGTCCCTATGAGCGTAATCCGACTAAGGCGCTGGAGGTCGACATCCTGGAAGGTCTTCGTGCGAAGGGAATCCTTCGGCTGCGAGGTCGCGGGTATCTCGTCGAATCGAAACGCGGCAATCTCCCGATCGTTGACGACGACCTCCAGCGTCGATGCCCCGCTTGACGCGTCGTGGTACGTCACCGCGAGATCACACTGTGCAGTCTGGCCCCAATAGACGGCCGTCCCCCGACCGGTCCGGACGGACTTCGGCAGCTCCAGACAGCTCCGCCGACGGTGGGTCGAGAGCACGAAGCCCTCGATGTACTCGAATTCGTCCGCGTACAACACCGTGGCGCGCAGCGGGGACTTTGCCGTCGCCTCAACGGCCTTGCCCGTCAGCATCACGTCGTCGAACCAGGTCGTTCCCGGACCGGTGATCTCGGGGTAGACCATGACGTAGGCGGTCTCGGGTGGGATCCGGTGCGTCAGCCGCGCCTCCCTCCACTCCGCAGTGCCCGACACGCCGCTCGTCTGAGGCTGGGCGAGAATGTGCCCGTCCTCTCGCAGGCAATAGAAGCGGAAATGAGCGTTGCCGCGAACGTCTTTCGTCCTGACCCACCCGCTGAGGGTCGCCTCGCTGCCGGGCTCGATCGCAATGTCCCGAAGATGGCCCGTCCGCCATCGACTCAGCACATCCGCGCGGTTGACGATCTTGAGGCTCCGCGCGCCCGTCCGGGCCGCATCGTCCGACCAGACCAACGTGCGCTGCTCATCGCTGGGCGTCCGTTGCGCCCAGTAGGCGGGGGCATTCGCGTCGGCGATCTCGAAGCTAGGGTTCGGAATCAGGTTCTCGCCCGAGGAGGGTTCGCTCTCAGCAGCGCAGAGAAGAGGATCGGACAGCAGGAGCACAGCCGCCGCAGTCAACCCGAACGGAACACTTCGTCGCGACCTATTTCCTTTCGACCAGAACGACATAGCTCACTCCTGCCTTGGTTCGGTCGCCCTTGCCGGTGGCCAGGACGACCTCGTTCTCGCCGTCGTTGTCGGCGTCAGCGACGGCCACCCAAGACGACTCCGCGTGCGCCTCGCGAAAGTCGACCAACAGCAGGCGACGGGTCTGGCTTGGAGGCTTGGCTCGATACACGAAGACGTGCCCGAGGTGCTTGCTCGTGATGCGTTCCGACTGGTTGTCGCCTCGCGTGGAGACGACCAACTCGTTCTCCCCGTCGTCGTCCGCGTCGGCGATGCACATCATCTTCTCGAAATACGCCATTTCCAGATCGTCGCTCTCCCGTTCGAAAACGTACTCGACCCGCGCCGTCTCGGCCACGCGATAGCCCAGCAGCGTCGTCTTGTTGACCTTCTGATCGCGCTTCCAGCCGACGACCATCTCGTTGGCACCGTCGTTGTCGACATCGCCAACGATGATCGATGCATAAAAGCACTTCACATCGTCGAAGCCGTGCAGAACGACGCGCGGCGGGGCCACAAGCTCGCCTGCCTGCCGCGGCGTAGCCTTGGCGAAGCCGGGTCCCCAGGCCGGTCGCTGTTCGTCGTCGTAGAGGAATGCCTGGGTGGCCCGTGCCTTCACGTGTCCCGTCTTCGACCCTGAGGCTCAGACCGAAGGGAGGCTCAGACCCGAAGGGAGCCCTGTCGAGGGGACCGCGGGGGAAGCGGGTTCCTGAGTGGATTCGTGTACCCCACCTCTGAAGAGATGGGCCACCCTTCTTGCGTTCTCGCGATCGCCCCCCACCTCCGTCGCACAGGAGGGGGCCATGCAGCGCGAAGCCCGTCCTACTCGCCCACATCGATCCACACCGGGCTCGACCACGCCAGGTGGCCGCGGGCGACCTTGACGTTCGAGGGATACTGCGGGCTCGAACCCTCCTGCGCGACCCGCCAGTAGTACCAATGCGTTCCCGCCGAAAGCCCCTCATCACGGTGCGAGAGCCGCAGCTCGCGCCGGCCGTCGCCCTCGAACGTGCGGATTTCCTTGCCGTCGCGAATCAGTGACACCTTCACGACCGGCTTTGGCGCGCGAACCAGCAGCGTCAGCTCCGCTCCGTCATCGCCCTTCGCCTCCACCACCTCGCCCATCGGCCGGCCGTTGAGTCGTGCGTCCAGGATGATGTGCGAGCCATTGGTTGCGAAGACGCGGCCCGCCCGGTACGCCTCGAAGATCGCCGCCGGCGTCAGCGCTTGGGCGTAAATGCCCGTCAGCCCACCGCCGAGTCCCGGGTTGCGCCGATGCGAGTCGCTGGTGCCGACGAACGCGAGCCGATGACCGGCGTTCAGTGCGGCGTGCTCTTCCTTTGGATTGGCGATGTAGATACCCCATCCGGTGGTCACCTCGATTGCGACTTCGCTCGGCGATCGCTCGAGCACCCATGACGGGTGCTGCGTGTGCATGATGCCCCCGGCCGACTCGATTGCTTCATAGAGCTTGGCCACCTCGTTCCCGCACTCGGTCCATCGGACGATCGGGCCGCCGGGCGGGGGATAGATCACCGTGCGGTGGTTGGGGAATGTGCCCTTCCACGGCCACCCAATGTACTCCGCCGGGTCGGCGCCCGCCTTCTTCGGGTAACGCTGCGTCCACTCGTAGCCGGGCAGCGCGAGGAACTCGCCTTCCCGCGCGAACGCGTTGGAGAAGAAGCAACCCAGTCGATACTCCGACTCGGTCAGCGGACAGTTGTAGATCTCGTCGTTTTCCTGCATGACGACGAGGTCGAGCCGGGCGCGATCGCGGGCGTAGTGGAGGAACTCGTCGGGTTCGCCTTCGACGTCGGCGCTGAGGCCGCTGTGGGCGTGCGTGTCCGCCCAATAGAGCCTGTAGCGCTGGCCGTCGATCTCGATCGTGTGGCGTGGGACCTCCGATTCAAGCGGAAGCGTGACGGGCTTCCAACCGGTCCATCGGCCTTGCGCGAATTGTCCGGTCTCCTTTAAGTCCGCCGTCGCATAGTGATAGATGCGCCGGTGCTCGCGGGGCAGTTGTGACGCGACGAACGCAAACCGTCCGTGGTCCACCTTCGCGCCTTCCGGGAGATGGTAGTCGACCAATCCCTCGTGCAGGACGACCGGCGTCTGCCACCGCTCTCCGCCGAACGATCGGCCGATGAGCTGGCCCGTGGTCGACGGCGTCCCGCCGGTGTGCTTGCTCTTGCGCTCCCACAGAAGCCAGACGGATTCGTCCGCGTCCAGGAGCATGGGGTGCCGGCGACGGCCGAGGTACCCCCAGATTCCGCCGGGCTTGGGCTTCATCCGCGCCAGCAGGCCATGCGTAAGCGTCGCCGCGTCCGCGCTCCCTTCGGAGTCCTTGATGAGGGTCCATCCGCCGTCGCCACGAGTGGCCATGTGCAGCGTGTGCCACTGATCGATCGCGCCCTTGCCGCCGATCACATCGGTGGACTTCAGCCAGGCGACGCAGAGGCCATGCCGTTTCGATGCCAGCGCGACGGGCGTGAGACAATTCTCGCCGGTCGGGCTGACACGCTCGATCGGCCCGAGCTTCGGCGCGACCCGCCTTCCGAAGACGCCGTAGTTCCCGTCGACGTACGCATCCCAGAACGCCCACGACCCGTGCTTCGGATCGCGGACGACCGTTGGACGAAACGAGGGAACCTGCGGATCACTGATCGTCCGCACGTCGTCCCAACGGTCCTGGGAATGGACACGCAGCCGGACCTCGAAGACGCCGTCGCGCAGCGCGCAGAAGGCGAGTCCGATCTCGCCGTCGGCCAGGGCGCATGCCCTCGGGTGCAGCGCGTCGGTCGTCTTCTCGGACAGCAGGAGGGGCTCTTCCCACTTCCCCGAGACCATCCGTCGACCCAGCACCTGCCACCGCTTGCCCGTCCAGCTCGACCAGAAGATCCGGACCGATTCCGGCCCGGTCGGCAGAATGTGAGGGCCTTCATGCACGCCGGGTTCGGCCACGACGATCTCGCGGCCCGGCCCGTCGTCCGTTACGCTTCGTGCGAGGATCCGCTCCTCGCCGCGATAGTACGCCCGCCATGCGATCCAGGCCGTTCCATCCGGGAGCAGAGCGGCCGACGGCTGCGAGTCGTAGGACTTCCCCGTCTCGTTGATGACGATATCGCGGGCATTCGGCCTGCCGGCGTCGGGCATGGTCTCCGCGCTCCTTGCACC
Organism: uncultured Planctomycetales bacterium; assembly: GCA_964550865.1. Classification (GTDB taxonomy): domain Bacteria; phylum Planctomycetota; class Phycisphaerae; order UBA1845; family JAFGLZ01; genus JAFGLZ01. The sequence goes on along the minus strand of CAZKCX010000316.1, from coordinate 3,252 downwards.
GATCGGATGCCAACACACTCCACAGGCCAGGGCGATCGCCCATGGCACCACATCGCGGTTCTTCCGACGACTGAACATAGTGTCTGCTCCGTCACGTTGAAGAGGCAACTCCCTGGGCCTCCATGCATCAGATCGGAAGAGGCGGGCTTTGGGTGCACGCGGCTCATCCGGTGCAGGCAATCGCCGCATTCCGTGGAAGCCACCGGACACCTTACGCGTCTGTCCCGGTAGGGGCAATGGTCCGACGATGACGTGTCGATTCTCGGACCCTCTCTTCTGGCCTGGCCCCCAATTGCCTCGCCAGATCCGCCCCCGTGCCTGCCCCGCGTGAGAGCAACCGTGTTGAACGCAATCCGTGCCGTTCGCGCGCCGATACGATACGCGGGAGACCGGCCTATGACGTGCAACCGAAACAACCCCAAGCTCTGGTGGATGCTGGTCGCCTTCCTCGTCATGGCGCTGGTCGACTTCGCCTGCGCCGCCGCCTGACGCCTCACGCCCTCCGCGCAGACCCCCCAACGTATGACGGACGATCGCCACCCTACCCAATACGCTGACCCCCTGACGCTGCGATCGACGTTGGACACTCCGACAGGCCGATGTCACAATGGCTCCCACGTGTGGGTTCCCTGAGTAGACAGGAGATGCGCGATGAACTGGGATACGCGTGACGGCATGCCCCGGCGCCGATTCCTCGCGGCGGCGGGAGCGGCGCAGATCGGCGCGGCGATGTCGGTTCTCGGACGAGGCCAAACCGTCGCAGCAAACGAATCGAAGGAGGGCCAGTCGATGAAGCGATGTCGCTACTGGATGCACGGTCTGAAAGGGGACGCCAAGCCGACGGCCAAGGCCCTCAAGGAGGCCGGCTTCGACATCGTCGTCGCCGGCGGCAAGGCGACGATCGACGCCGTCCGCGAGCAGGGCATGGACTCCTGGCTCTGCGGCGGGGCGTTCGGCCTGGGCAAGCTCAAAAAGGACGACAGCGTCAAGGCCAAGGACCTCAAGGGCGATCCGCAGATCTGGTTCGGCTCGGGCTGCCCGAACAACCCGAGGATCCGCAAGCAGAACCTTAAATCGTACGAGAAGATGGCCGCGACCGAAGGCATCCAGGGCATCCTCGTCGACGGCTGCCGCTTTGCCTCGCCCGCGTCCGGTCTGAACCCCTACTTCACGTGCTTCTGCAATACGTGCCGTAAAAAGGCCGGCGAAGTCGACATCGATTTCAAGCGGATGAAACAGGACGTCCAAGCGCTGTACGACGCCGTCACGGATCGCACAGGCGGAAAGGCCGGCCGCGGCTCGATCTGGTTCCGGTCGCCGACCGGCCTGCTCGAGTGGTTGACCGATCACCCCGGCGTGCTCGATTGGTACCGTTTCCGGCGGATCTGCTCGACGGAACACTTCCGCGACGTCGGCAAGATCATCCACGACGCGAACCTACAGATGGGCGTCTACATCTTCACGCCGTCGCTCTCGCCGCTGGTCGGGCAGTCGTACGTCGACCTTCGCGAGTTCGTGGACGTCTTCGCGCCGATGATCTACCGAAACTACCCCAAGCGCCCCGGTCCGGCGTGCCTGAACTGGGAGGTGACCATCATCCCCGAGGAGCTGGGCCTCACCGGCAAGCCCGCCGAGAAGCGGGCGATGGAGCTGATCCTCACCTGGACGGGGCTGGCGGACGTCGTGAAGGATCGAACCATCGCAAAGGTGCGAAAGGCCATGCCCCCCGAGGCGGTGGGCCACGAAACCGCGATGGCCCGCGCCCTGATCGGCAAGGACAAAGAGCTCGCGCCGATCATCTACATCGACGATCCCAAGATGAAGACCACCGCCGAGCTGGTTCGCAAGAGCGGCGCGGACGGAGTGAACTTCTTCGTCTTCCAGGACGAATGGGCCAAGCTCGTCAAGCCGGGGATCGTCAATTAGGCTACCTGCAAGAATGTTTGGACAGTCAGCGGAGCTTGGGTGGCCCACCTCCTCCTGGGTGGCCCACCTCTTCAGAGGTGGGGGACACGAATTCGGCCACAGATTCGCGTCCCCATCGCGTGAGCGATGGACCCCCTCGGCTGAAGCCATGGACCACCCAAACCCGGTTCCTTCCGCGCACTGTTCAATCTTTCCTGGAAGCAGCTTAGCGCGATTGGCGCCGCCCGGGTCATGGCTGCATCACTCGGAGTCATGCATGAAAAACCGGAATCGTCTTCCAATCCTTCTCCTCTCTGGCCTCGGCATGTTCGCCATCGCGCACACGGCCTGGGCACAAACGTCCTCTGATGCGCGCCACGAGCCGAACGTCGTGACCTGCTTTGGCGATTACTCGGGCATCAAGAACGTCACGCTCGAGATGAGCCTCAAGCCGTTTCGCAAGCTCGACGAGCCGTTCATCCGCGCGAACGCCCGCGAACTCTTTCGGCAGTGGTGGCCGTTGACGCGCCACGCCGAGATGGTCTCCGTCTTGCTGTGGACGGCCGACGGCTCGGAGATCCTCGACTATCAGGGCGACCTCGATCAACCCATCGAGTGGGCTCGCTACATCGGTGGAGCCAATTCCAAGTACGAGCCCGGCACCGGCCCGAAGCACCTCACGCTCCATCAGCGCCCGTTCTACTATAGGAAGGACCCGCCGACGATCCGCTACACCGATCTGAAGAGAATCGCGCGGATCCTCAAGGAAGTCGGCCGGGAGGAGACGCGCAAGCCCGTCCGCATCGGCGCCACGTTCGACCCGGGACCGGAGTTCGCCAAGTCCGAGTTCAAGTACAAGCGCCACCCCGAGGTCTGCATGGGCGGGACGATGGGCAAGGGCACGTTCGTCTGCTGCTACGCGGTCTTGAACGCGGACGATCGTCGCTACGTGGGCTATCCGGAGGGCATCCCGCAGGACACGCCCTTCGGCGAGTTCTTCGGTCGGCAGTCGAAGCACTTTCTGGGGGATCTCGGGTTCGACTACCTCTGGCTCTCGAACGGCTTCGGGTTCGGGCTGGAGACCTGGGGCGTGACGGGCGCGGTCTTCAACGGCAAGGAGTTCGATACGGCGAAGATCGGGCCGGTGCGGGACAAGATCCTCGAGTTCTGGAAGCTCTTCCGGAAAGAGTGCCCCACGTTTCCCATCGAGACCCGCGGCACGAACCTCTCGACGGGCATGGACCTGGCCTCCGACGGCGTCCCCCTCCGCGCCATCTATCGCGGCGGGTTCGATATGCTGCCGCCGCCGAACTCGCCCTGGGCGGCGCTCGACGGCGACTTCGGCCT
>CAZKCX010000315.1:1162-7857 GCA_964550865.1 uncultured Planctomycetales bacterium | reverse complement strand
GTTGTTGAGCGCAATCGTGCGCTGCTGCGTGCCCACCTGGGTCACCCGCTTGTGCTGCCGCGCCAGCCTCACCATCTGGCGGCCTTCGTCGATGGTCAGGCACATGGGCTTCTCGATGTAGACGTCCATGCCCATTTCCATGGCGATACACGTGATCCATGCCCGGGCGTGCGTCGTCGTCTCGATAAGGACGCCGTCCAGCTTCTCCTGCTCGATCATCTTTCGGAAATCGGTGTAGCCTGTCCATTTCCAAGGGTCGGGCTTGTGTTTCATGAACGCGTCCACGCGCGGCTTGAAACAGTCACAGACCGCGACCACCCGCACGTGCGGGATCTTCGAGCACGGCTTGACCATGTACTTGCACCGCCCCCCAAGCCCGATCATCCCCAGGTTCACGATCTCGTTCGCGCTCGGCTTCTTCTGTCCAAACGCGTTCGCCGACATGAGCACCGGCCCCGAAGATGCCGCGGCCTTCAAGAAACCCCTGCGACTCAGCATGGCATACGCTCCTCGCTTGTGTACTAAAACCCGTCTCGAGCCCTGGAAACCCACCACTCCAACCTACACCAACCCCCAAACCAATTCCAGTCACGGAGCAAGCAGAGGATTCCCAACCCCGGGCCATCACATTCTCCGATTCGCCATTCCAGTGGCGGACCGGCCGTTGCCGAGCCTGCCGCCTCTCGGGTCGCGAACCCGCAACCTGCCCGGCTTGTGCACGGCGGATGCCGACATCGACATCGCGATGCGCGGAAGCAATGGACCCCTGGGAGCGCGGCCTAGTCCGCCTTCTTCACCTCGCGGACGCGCCCCTCACGCTTCGCGACGATCTTGCCCCCGCATTGGTCGATGTATCGCCACGCCGCGGAGATGTTGGTGATCTCGAGGTTCTCGTAGGGCATCTTGTCGTACCGACCGGCCAAGAAGCACGTGTCGGTGCGGCTGAGCACCTGATTCTCGCAGACGACCGTATAGGTCCGATCCGGGTCGATGTCCGTCTCGACGATTCGTTCGCCCCGGGGGCGACTGCGGTCGAACGCGTAGCGACAGCCGGAGACCTGGAAGAGGTACTGAACGTATTTCTTCTCGTTGCGGATGTTGGCCTCGAGGATCTCCAGCAGGCCCTTGCCCGATATCCGAAACGTGCTCAGGCACCGGTTGAAGGGGCGGATCCAGTTCAGCAGGTCGACGATGTACACGTCTTGGCCCTTCTTGAGGGGAACGCCGCGGTAGTGGCGACGGTTGTAGATGGCGATGTCCGCGCCGGTCGCGTCGCGCATCATGTCGGTCATCCAGTTGCCCATGGTCGTCTCCGCCTTGCCGGACTGCGTCGGCGGGGTGACGACCGTACCGATCTTGTGCGTGCGATACGCGGTGTATGCACGGGGGTCTCTCGGTGCGAGGCTCGCCGAACAACGGTCCCCTTCGAGCGTCAGGCGGATCTCCTGTTCCCTCGAGCATCGACTGCGAAAGACCTCACGGCCGTCCACAACGACGCGGATCGGCTTGCCCATGTTCAGCAGCTCCGGCCCCGGACGAAGCGCGATGCGCTTCGCGTTGCGGAGCTTCACATCGATCGTGTTGTCCTCGCCGACCGTCGCGTCGATCTCGGCGAAAGGTCCGATCCGGTCGACGACCTGGATCTCCGTCCAATAGGCCCGGCCATGGATGGGCAGATACGCCCGGAACGTCACGCGCTTCGGATGCCGCACGCGGCGGTGCTTCAGCGCCCAATCGAGGACCTCGTCGGTGCTGACCTTCATCGTGTTGTGGCCCACGTCCGGGATCATCCAGAGTCGGCCGTCGTAACCCAGCTCCTTCATGCGTTTCGTGATCGGGATCGGCCCGTCCTTCGCGTAGATCGGCCAGTCCTTGGCCCCTTGCACGTAGAGCATCGGCACGTGGCGGAGGTTCTCGACGAGCGCGAGGTGGCCGTAGGTCGAGGCCAGCGGGACGCCGGCGGCGAACAGATCCGGATACCGGCAGCACAGGTACGTCGTCCCCGTCCCGCCCATCGATTGTCCGCTGCAGATGATGCGATCCTCATCGATGCGGAAGCGCCGGCAGACCTCGTCGAGCACCGTGAGCACGTCGTTCTCACCGATGCCGCGGTACTCGGTCGTCCCCCGGCCATGCGGACAGACGACGGCGATGCCGCGCTTCTCGGCCTCGGTCTTGTAGATCCCGTTGCCGTACGCGGGGTGGTCGAAGTACTTGTTCTGGTCGCCGCCCGTGCCGTGCATCGCGATGAAGAGGGGCAGGTCGCGCTACCCGTCATAGGCCGAGGGCAGGTAGAGGCGATAAGGCTGGCGCGTGCCGTCCACGTTCGACTTGTAGGTCAGCGCGGGATCGATCGGGCCCTTCATGGGCTCCGGCACTTGGGTCACGGGGGCGGCGAGAAGGGCACACATCAGCGCGAAGCTCCAGGCGAAAGGCATCCATGGACCTCCCAAAATACGGTTCTCGTGTTCGATGTACGTCTATCACCACCTTACCGCAATCGGCATGCGCTTCCAGGGGACCAGACCGGTACGATCGACAGAAGAGGAGCTCAAGGCGCCCTCGTGGCCCGGGCGTCCTTGTCACGGCGTCGCGGAGCGAAGACGGATTGCCCATGGAGTTCACCGGCGGCAACGGGGCATGAGCATCTCGCCCATGAAGCTTCATCGATGGGTGGCCCACCGCTTGAGCGGTGGGGTACACGAATTCCTGTCTAGGACTGCGTTTCAGGAATACCGCGACTACCTACCCGAGCCGCGGCATTCATGCCGCGCGGCCGCGCCGGATGAATCCGGCGGCTCGGGCAACAACCGTGGCACGCATGGACATTGCCATAGTCGCGCACCTTGTGAACACGGTACTAGGACGTCCTCAGGTCATCGCATCGGTGCAGGCGCGACACTCAAAGCCCGAACAGCTCGATCGCATTCCGGAAGGCGATCCGTTCGCGCTGGGCGTCGTCCACCCCCAGATGCCGGAACCGAAGCATCGCCACTTCCGCCGGCTTGTGCAGCATTCCCGAACCGAACAGGAGGCGATCCACCCCCACGGACTCGATCAGCCGCGCCCCCTGATCGTCGAACACGACGGGCTCCCGCGCGATGTCAAAGTAGACCGTGGCCCCAACCTCGTCGCACATCGCGCAGAAATCGTCCGACGGCCCTCCTCGATGATCCAGCACGACGTAGCGTCCCTGTGGACACGCACGGATCGCCCTGGCGATCTCCTCCAAAGTCAGCATCCGATCGACATCGAGCCGATGGCGCTGTCGGGGGTCGACGATACGAATAGGGATCTGCACGGGCAGCTCCACCTCGGCCGCCGCACAGAGGAGCTCCAGCCCGACGCCAACGTCCATCTCGTACTGATGGTAGAGCGGGAAGAGCCGAAGTCCGCGGCACCCGACGTCGTCGACGCAGCGCCGCAGGTCGCCTTGTGCGTCCACGTAATTCGGATCCAGCGTCGCAATGGGGATGAGTCGATCCCGATGCGATGCGATCTCCTTCGCCAACTCGACGTTGGCCTGATGGACGTCCTTGTAGAACACGCCATGCTGGTTGCAGACGCACGCACGATCGATGCCCGCGCGGTCCATCAATCGCAGCAGGTCCTCCGCTGTGCGATACGGCAGCGAGCGGAACGGCCAGTGGCCGATCGTCGTATTGACGTCGATGAGCGTCATATCCGCCTTTGATCCAGCAATGCCCGGAAGCTCCGCCAGTAGACGTCCTCGCGCTGTTCGTCCGTGAGGCTTGCCGCCTCGATCTTGCCGATGCCCTCCTCGTAGCTCATGTCCGTCCCGAAGACGAGCCGCTCATGCCCCAGCGTCTCGATGCAGCGGTCAATCGCCCCTTCGTCCACGATCGAGCCGCTGGTGTCGAGCCAGACGTTCGGCACGTCGCGGACGGCCTTTAGCGACCACTCCCAGTCGCCGCCGCCGCAGATGTGGCCCTCGATGAGGATAGCCTCGGGGTACCGCCTCGCCAGATCGGCGAAGTGCGTGCCGTCGCTGATCCGTGGCTGCGCCCGTCGCCCCTGCTCGGTGCAGGGCTTGCCGGCGTGGCCGAGGATCGGGACTTGCCACTCGATGCACCGTTCGACGATCGGAAAGAGCACCGGCTCGTTGAATCGATACTGGTTGTAGAGCTTCACGCCGATCATCCCGCCGTCGCGGATGCAGCGATCCATCTCCTCCAGTGAGGCCCGTGGGTAGCCGGGGTTGAGGTAGCACCATCCCTTGATGCGGTCCGCAAACTCGCGCATGGCCTCGAGGACCTGATCGTTCGCCGCGCGGACGGCGTCCATGTCGGGGCTCCCACGGGTGATGTCGCCGTGGCCCGCGGTTCCGAACGCGCAGCAGAAGACATCGATCCCCAGCGCATCGCCCGCCCGGACGATGGCACCGTTGTCTTCGCGCACGTGGTTGTGACAGTCGATCCTCACCGTGGCCTCCGTCGTGACGCACCGCATCTTAGTCGAGAGAGGCCTGCCTGGGGAGCGTGAATGCGTGCGCAGGCGCGTCCGAGCCCACCAGGGTTCCGCTTCTCCCTGCCGGCAGCTATCCTACGTGGGCGCTTCCGGCCGGCGGCCTGTCTTGCCAACGAATGCATGCGTGACGGCAGGGTCGAGAGAACGCTCATGAGCACACGAATCCCGCTGAACGATCCGCAACCGGACGTGCGGCGCTTCCTCGATGCCGTGCTCGGCCGCATCGAGCCCGAGCGCCCGCCGCTGGTCGAGTACCTCGTCGACGACGTCGTGATGAGGCCGATCCTGGAGGAGGCCGGTCGGCAGTGGGTGCCCGCCGGCGGAGACATCGCACAGCAGAAGGCCTACCTCGACAACGTCATCGCGTTCTGGCGCGTGTGCGGCTACGACTTCGTCCGCATGGAGATCGCCATGCCGTTTCCCGTCGATGTTCGATCGGCCCCGGACACGGCCGAGCAGGCGAGGGAAGGGGCCCTGCGGCACTGGAGCGAGACCGATGCCGGTCCGATCGCGTGCTGGGACGACTTTCACAGCTACCCGTGGCCGGATCCGGCGGCCGTCGATCTCTTTCCGTTGGAGTACATCTGCGGGCGCCTGCCTGAAGGCATGGGGTTTATCTCCTGCCATGCGGGGGGCATTCTCGAGCACGCGACCAAGCTCTTCGGCTACGTCGGCCTGTGCACGGCGCTGTACGACGACCCCGACCTCGTCCGCGCGGTCGTCGACGCCCTCGGCGAGCGGATCCTCGCATACCACCGACGGCTGCTCGAGCTCGACCCGCTGCTGGCGGTCTTCCAGGGAGACGACATGGGCTTTCGCAGCGGCACGTTGATCTCGCCCGACCACCTCCGTGCGTACTTCTTGCCGTGGCACCGACGCTGCGCGGAGCAGGCCAAGCGCGCAAATCGGCCCTACTTCCTCCACGCGTGCGGGAACCTCGAAACCATCATGGACGACCTCATCGACGACGTCGGCATCGACGCCAAGCACAGCTTCGAGGATGCGATCGTCCCCGTCGCCGAGATGAAGCGTCGTTACGGAGATCGCATCGGGATCTTGGGCGGCGTCGACGTCGATGTCCTCAGCCGAGCGACGCCGGACGATGTACGACGCAAGGTGCGCGAGACCATCGAGGCCTGCGCGCCCGGGGGTCGCTATGCGGTAGGCAGCGGCAACTCCATCCCGAGCTACATCCCCGTGCAGAACTACGTGGCCATGCTGACCGAGGCGCTTTCCTAAGGCCAACGGCCTTTCGCATCGGTTCCAGTTGCAGCGCGGGGCCCATCCCGGCTAGAGTGCGCTCGCCATGCGTTTCCTGCACATCGGAGATGTCCATCTCGGCACGACGTTTCGCTCTCGCCCGGAGGTCGTGGGCAAGCTCGCCGACGCGCTCCGCCGCAGCGTCGAGGACATCGTCGATATCGCCGCGGAGCACGAGGTGGATGCGGTCCTGATCGCGGGGGACCTCTTCGAGTCGGCCAAGGTGGACGACCTCTCGCTGGCGGTCCGCGGCTCCGTGATCACTACCTTTCAGAGGCTAGGCAAGGCCGGTGTTCGCGTGTTCATCGCGCCCGGCAACCACGACCCGATGACGCCCGCCAGCGTGTACCGCCGCCTGAATTGGCCGGACGCCGTGCACCTCTTCGAATCCACCGAGCCGGAGGCGGTGGATCTCGATATCGGCGGAACCGGCGTTACCGTGCACGGCGTCGCGCACACGACCAGCAGCACGGGTACGAACCTCGTCGAGCGAATTCGGGCCGATCGGGACGGGCGCGTGCACCTCGCGCTGGTCCACTGCAACGTCCAGGACCGCGTCGGCGCCGAGCAGGAGGAGAACTACGCCCCGTGCGTCCGCGCGGACTTCCCCGACAAGGGGATCCACTACTGGGCGCTGGGCCACATCCACGCCCCGGAGGTGGTTCACGAATCCGTCGATCCGCCTACGGTCGCCGCCTATTGCGGATGCCTGTGCGGTCTCGGCTACGGCGACCTCGGGCCGCGCGGATGCACGCTCGTCACGGTCGAGCAAGATCACACCGTTCGACGCGAGTTCCTGCCGACCGCTCGCCTCCGCTGGGAGGAGCTCACGATTGCGCTGGAGCCGGACGACGATGCAGACCGCATTCCGTCGGCGGTTCGCGCGCATGTGGAATCGCTGTCGCTGGGTGACGTGCGCTGCTGTCTTCGGGTCCGCCTCACCGGCC
>CAZKCX010000315.1:0-1152 GCA_964550865.1 uncultured Planctomycetales bacterium | reverse complement strand
GGCCGCTCGCGTCTGTTCCGAGAGTTCACCGACGAGGAGTGGCAGGAGCAGGCAGAGATCCTGCGTAAGGACCTGGGCCTGCTCGACCTGGAGTTCCATCGGGAGTTGCGGCCGCCCGCCGACATCGACGACTACGCCGATCAGCCGCACATCCTGGGAGAGCTGATCGGCGTCTATCGATCCATGCTCGAAACGGACGACGAGACGATGTCCCGCAAGCTGCAGGACGTCTTGGGTGAGGAGTCCCTGCGACGGATCGAGGCGGAGCACCGTCGCCTGGACGACGACGAGACGGCGTCCTACCGTCGAGGAGTGCTGGAGCGGGCGATGGACGAACTGCTCGACGCGTTTACGCGGGAGACGTGAGCCGCTCGCGTAAAGAACGATGCGAATCGACGACGCGAACATCTCGGCCTACGGCGTGCTGGTGGATCGTCGCATCCAGCCGGCCGACGGTCTGACCGTCCTGTTCGGCCGGAACGAAGCCGGCAAGACGACGCTCAAGCGTTTCATCGAGACGATGCTCTTCGGCTTCGACGATGATGCGGTCGAGGCCTATACCCCGTGGCACGCCGACGGCCACGACTTCGGCGGCCAGCTCGCGTACACCCTGAGCAACGGCACGTGCTATCAGGTCCAGCGGTATTACGATCCGTCGGTCCGGGTGAAGCGGAACCGCGAATCGGCCTCGCTCCTCGTCGGGGCGGACGGCTCCGGCGGGCAAGCGGACATGGCGGCGGACGAGATTGGGGCGGCACATCTCCGACAACGGCGGGCCATCTTCCGCACGGTGTTCTCGATCGATCTGAACGCCCTGGTAGCGCTTCAGGACCTGGGCGACGATGAGACCGAGGCCGTCGCCGAGGTCTTCTTCCGCGAGTTGGCGACCGTCGGCGAGGTCGCCAGCCCCAACGACGTCCTGTCCGATCTGCACGAGCGGGCGGTGGCCATCTGCAACTTCGGCGGCAGCCGCAAGCGCAAGCCGCAGGAGACGATCCTCAAGAAGAAGCTGAACGAGGCCCGCAAGGTGCTTCGAGCGTCCAAGCAGGCGGAGGCCGAGGCGGAGAGACTGCAGGAGCGTATCGCCGAGCTCGGAGGGCAGCGTCGCGATCGAATCGCCGAACAGGCGCGGGTGGATACGGCTTTGGATGC